>NZ_NMOK02000040.1:0-90760 GCF_003399985.2 Paenibacillus sp. ATY16
TTAATTACTTATGCGAGCCGTCTTTACATTGAACAATCACCTTTTGAGACAGCCCCTTTTTTTTATTTTCATTCGGGTTCTACTCTGTCTCACGACTACGTTGCACCAAATGCACGATAATGGCGCGAATCTGCTCTGTTATCCGAAATATCCTGCACGGAATGCAGTATATTCGAGAAAAGTAGCCGTCATTGGTTCAGTTGGGCACAATATCCTGCATTCCGTGCATTATACCACTTCGGCTTCCCACCAAAATGGCTGATAGACTGCATTTCGTGCAATCTATTTTCAGCTGATATAGCAATAGGGAAGAGTGGCAAGTTAATCATAGTCCCAATCGCCGGCTTTTGTTCTGTGCTCACTCCTGCGGGAGGAGGAGCCGGCTGCTTTTTTTGCTTTTTTCGCAAGGCTGTTTTCTTTGCGCGCAAGACGGGAGAGCTCTTTGGCGGTCTTTCTGTAGTTGTGAAGCCGTTTCGCTTCAAGCGTTCCGTCTTGAATTGCTTGAAGGACCGCGCAGCCGGGGTCGGATTCATGTCGGCAATCCCGGTAACGGCATCCGGCAGCCAGAGCTTCGATATCGGAGAAAGCCTGTTCCAATCCGTCCTGCGCATCCCACAGCTGAAGCTCGCGCATGCCCGGCGTATCCATGACAAGCGTTCCGTTCGGCAGAAGAAACAGCTCCCGATGCGTTGTCGTATGGCGGCCGCGGGCATCGTTTTCTCGGATGCCCTGAGTCTCCATGACGTTGTCATCCGCAAGCCAGTTCAGCAGAGTAGACTTGCCGACACCGGACGAGCCTGTGACGGCAATGGTTTTGCCCGGCTGCAAATAAGGAAGAAGCTGCTCTTTGCCCTGGTTTTGCAAGGCGCTGATGAGGTGCACAGGTACGCCGGGGGCCGCGCTCTCCATTTGTGCGGCGAAAGCCTCCGGATCACCGCATAGATCGGCTTTGGTCAGCAGAATAACCGGTGAAGCGCCGCTTTCCCATGCGGCAATCAGGTAACGCTCCATTTTACGTACGTTAAAATCCTGGTTCAGTGCGTTTGTAATAAACAAATAATCCATGTTGGCGCCTACGACCTGATCATCCACGGTGCTTCCGGCTGCTTTGCGGATCATTGCGCTTTGACGCGGCAGTAGGCGATGAATAACCGAACGTGTCTCGCCGGGCAGTTTTTCGGCCATAACCCAGTCGCCCACGGCGGGAAAATCGCTTTTGAGGGCCGCATTAAATTCGTATTTGCCGGTAACGGTTGCCGTGTGCTCGCCGTCTGGCGTCATGATCTGATAAGAATGGGAATGCTGGGCGATCACCCGCGCGGGCACGAGCTCTCGCGTGCTTTCCGGCATTTGCTCCATTTTATGGTTCCAATCGGTATTCCAGCCGTAGGCCAGATGTTGTTGATGTTGGTGCAGGGTATCGGTATTGTTCAAATCGGATGCTCCTCTTTAATCGTTTTATTGGATGGTGTAAAACAAAAAAACCGCAGGGATTCCCCTGCGGAAGGCACAAAAAAAACCGCAAGGACCTCTCGGTCCCGCGGCGCGTCTCTAAATGGTTAGAAGGCGTTCCGAATAGGCCGAGATACATGAACAGCGCAAACAATCGATAGGTTCATCATTTAACATCAGCCTCCCGTAGTAAGATGTGCTTAGTATATGCAAAAGAAGACCGTATTCTCTAGGCCAACTTTGAGTAAAAGAAAACTTTCCGTTACCCAAACAAAAAAGCCGACCCGCGAAATGCCAGGTCGGCTTTATCTGCTGCCCAAAAGACGGGCAGCAGTAGACTTTTATGAAAATGAGAGCACGGAGTGGGCGAATATTTCTGAGAAGCGTAGCGCTCGCCTTTGGTTGCCGGATTCCTACCTTCTTCTACGTATAATAAGAGGAATCCGGAACCAACAGCGATCGAAGAAATATTCGCCCCACGCAGTGCCATCCATTTTCATAACGCGCTCTACTGCTGCATCGTCCGAAAAATACTATGGTTACGCAGCCCCGCAAACAAATTGAAAAATCCGATTACGAGAAAAATCGCCCCAATCACGATACGGGCCGTCGAAGTGCCGGAGAGGAACAGCTGAACGCCGGCGATAAACATAAGCATAAAGCCCATGCTGATGTTCATCCGGGAAGCATGAAGGCCGCGCGCTCGCGTGTCCGTCGAGCGTCGGGATCTAAAGCTGAAAAAGACGGTAAGCGCGAGCGTGATCATGATGCCCGGCGCAAACACCCATTGCAGGAGTGAATCCATGTTTGCTACAGCTCCTTTTGTAGTCTCAATGGCGTTATTGTAGCATGAATTCACCCAAAACCGGAAATAAATGCGATTAAGAAGGAGGTCTCGAGTAGAGCCGGACCTTCACCCATACTTGCAGCCTGTTTTCCACGACCAGAATGGTCGTGATGTCGATAGAATAGTCTTTTTCAAGGACGTTGGTATAAATCTTGTTGCTTAACAGTCTGCGCGCAAGCTGGGCGTCCGTGTCGATCTCATAAATGCTTTGCCCGAGGAAAACGGATAGATCGGCTTTGATCCGCTTGATTAATTCCGCTTCGGTTACTTTATCAAGCTTGGGGCGGTCGGTATTTTGGCCGGCTTCCTCTTCGATCCGCGGCACGACGCTTTTGATGACGGTATGCTGATTTTTGAACATCGTTAAATTTTTAATATCCGTTTCGGATTGCTCGAGCTTTACTTCCAGATCGCTCTTCAGATTCACTAACGCCTCGAATTGGGCGTGGTACATGGAGTTGTAGATGATTGCGCCAAGCAGCATGCCAAGCAGCAATACGCCAAGCATCTGCACCCCTTTGACATACCGCTCAAACTGAGGTACGCGCATGCATCAAGCCGCCCCCTTGCAAATAAGCTTGACCAATTCCGTTCCCATATGGGCGCCTAGAAAAGCGATGGCAATATAAGCAATCTGAAGGACGGCCGGCGACAAATGCCCTTCTACGATATTACTTTCGATAACGCGCATCGGATCGATAGAGCCTCCGACGGCTGCGACAATCGCCCATATTTTGAGATTGCCGGCCGTACTCAGCATCATGGAAGTAGGGGGCAGCAGCAGAAAAACCGAGCCGATTCCAGCCAGCATGGATCCTCCGACAACAACGCCAAAGGCGATAAAAAAATCAAGCCCGGCCTTGGATAAAATGACGTTCACAACGTACACCTGCCTTTTAGCGCATAGTCCAGCCTGTCCGGCTGCCTCACTACCATTCTATGGGCGCTGTGCGGTCTATTATGATAAAATAGAAGGAATAAGAACCGAAAGTGGGTGCCAGCGGATGAACAACATAGATTCCTCGTTTGTGCATTTGCACGTGCATAGCGAATACAGCTTGCTTGACGGCGCAGCCCGGATCCGCGATTTGGTGGCAAGGGCTGCCGAGCTAGGGATGAAGTCGCTTGCCCTTACCGATCACGGAGTCATGTACGGAGCTATTCCTTTTTATAGAGCATGCCTGGCACAGGGCATCAAGCCGATTATTGGCTGCGAGATGTATTTTACGGCGGGTTCCCGTTTCGAGAAGGGGTCGCGCAAGGACAATCCGATCTATCATTTAATTCTTCTAGCGAAAAACGAGACCGGTTACCGCAATCTGATGAAGCTGGTCTCGATTGGCCATCTGGAAGGCTTTCACTATAAGCCGCGGATCGACCCGGAAGTGCTGGAGGCCCATTCCGAAGGACTGGTCTGCTTAAGCTCTTGTCTGCATGGGGAGATCTCGCAGCATCTGCTTCACGACCGCCGGGAGGAAGCGCTGGCGGCAGCTTTGCGCTACAAGCGGGTCTTCGGGGACGACTTCTATCTGGAGCTGCAGGATCACGGCATGCTGGATCAGAAAAAAGTAGCGGCGGCCATGATCGAATTGGCTCGGGAAACAGGCATTAAGCTTACGGCAACGAACGACGTACATTATTTGACGCCGGAGGATGCCGCCGTGCAGGATGTTCTGATTTGCATCGGAACGGGCAAGTCGGTAGACGATACGGACCGGATGAAGATAGGGACGGATCAGCTGTATATGAAAAGCGGCGAGGAGATGGAGCTCTTATTCCGCCATGCGCCTGAAGCGATTCGTCATACTGCCGAGATTGCGGACAAATGCTCGCTGGAGCTGACGTTTGGGCGGGCAGCGCTGCCGGTCTTCCGTCCGGTGCCAAGCGGCATGAGCTCGTCGGCGTATTTGGCGGAGCTTTGCAGAACCGGTCTTGCTTCCCGTTACGCCGGTCTGCCGCAATGGTCGGAGGATCCGGCTTTCCGGGAGCGGGCGGAGGCAAGGCTTGCTTACGAGCTTTCCGTTATTGAAAATATGGGTTTCAGCGATTATTTCCTGATCGTATGGGATTTCGTCCGCTTTGCCCATGAGCAAGGCATCCGGACCGGCCCGGGACGGGGCTCGTCGGCGGGAAGCCTGGTTGCTTACGTGCTCCGGATTACCGACGTGGATCCGCTGAAGTACAAGCTCCTCTTCGAGCGGTTCCTGAATCCGGAGCGGATTACGATGCCGGATATCGATATCGACTTCAACGACGAGCGCCGGGACGAGGTAATCGCTTATGTCTCGGCCAAATACGGCGATGAGCATGTGGCGCAGATCATTACCTTTGGCACAATGGCCGCCAAAGCCGCGGTCAGAGACGTCGGGCGCGCGATGAATGTGCCGTTCGCGGAGGTGGACCGGGCGGCGAAAATGATTCCGAATCAGCTCCACATTACGCTCGAGGAAGCTCTTCGGATCAGCGAAGGCCTGCGCGAAGCCTGCCAGCGGCAGCCGAGAACCGACGCCATGATCAAGATGGCATTGAAGGTGGAGGGCATGCCGCGCCACGCTTCTACCCATGCGGCCGGCGTTGTCATCTCCGGCGGTCCGTTAACCGATTACGTCCCGCTGCAGGCGGGAAGCGAGCGGACGGCGCTGACCCAATATTCGATGGAGCATCTGGAAGCGGTCGGCCTATTGAAAATGGACTTCCTCGGCCTGAGAACGTTATCCATCGTGGAGCGTTCGCTTGCCTGGGTGAAAGGCTTATACGGCAAGGAGATTGATTTCCGCAAAGTGCCGGATAATGACCCGGACACCTACGCGATGCTCGGGCGCGGCGAGACGATGGGGATTTTCCAGCTGGAGTCGTCCGGCGTCAGGCGTGTACTGAAGGAGATGAAGCCAAGCGAATTCGAAGACATCGTATCGGTGCTCGCTTTGTACCGTCCGGGTCCGATGGAGTTTATTCCGAATTACATTCAGGGCAAGCATGGGCTTGCGCCCGTCAAATACCCGCATCCCTCTCTCGAACCGATTTTGTCGGATACGTACGGCATTATTGTGTACCAGGAGCAGATCATGCAGATTGCGTCGGCCATGGCCGGCTTCTCGCTTGGCGAAGCGGATTTGCTGCGCCGCGCCGTATCGAAGAAGAAGCGGGAGGTGCTCGACGAGCAGCGCGAGCATTTCGTGAAGGGCAGCGTAAGCGAAGGGTATAGCAGCGAGGATGCCAATCTGGTTTACGATATGATCGTCCGGTTTGCGGACTACGGCTTCCCGCGCGCCCATGCCGCGGCCTACGGCGTGCTCGCTTTTCAGACGGCATGGCTGAAGGCGCATTATCCGATTCCGTTTATGGCGTCGATGCTTGCTTCCGTTACCGGCAATCAGCGGAAAACCGCCGAATACGTGGACGAATGCAGACGGATGGGCATTGAGGTGCTGCCTCCCGACGTGAACGAAAGCGGCGTTACGTTTACGCCGGTGGAGGGAGCCGTCCGTTTTGGCCTTGCGGCTATCAAAAACGTTGGTACTCAAGCTATCGAGGCTATCGAGAAAGAACGCCGGGAACGGCCTTTCGACAGCCTGCTTGACCTATGCCGGCGCGTGGATCTGCGCGTCGTCAACAAGCGGGTGCTGGAATCGCTTATTCAAGCCGGAGCGATGGAATCGCTGCCCGGCCACCGGGCGCAGCAGCTTGCCGCTCTCGAAGAAACCGTTGATGCCGCTTTGAAGTGGCGCAAGGAGCGCGAGGAACTGCAGATCGAGCTGTTCGGTTTTGACGAAGTGCAGAACTGGGATGTCGAGCTGCCGGATATCAGGCCGTATTCGACGGGCGAACAGCTGGAGCTGGAACGGGAGCTGCTTGGCCTCTATTTGTCCGGCCATCCGCTGGATGCGGTAGAGGAACAGCTGGAGCCGCTTGGCCTTGACCGGTTCGTAGAGCTTGGGGAGGCAGCTGAAGGAGCTGCTGCCGTTATCGGAGCGAGAGTGGTTTCCCTTAAACCGTTTACGAATAAAAAAGGAAATGCGATGGGCTTTATTGAAGTAGAGGACAGGGTTATGCGTGCTGAGGGAGTTGTATTCCCGGCTGTATGGAAGCGCTGCGGGGATCGTATTGCGAAAGGCGGGCTCGCGATTATTCACGCTACCGTCCAGCATCAGGACGAGGACTTTAAGCTGATCATCGAGGATGTTGTGCCCATTCAGGAAGGAACGGCAACGGCGGAGCAGCTGGCCGAGCATGTCAGGCGGATGCGGAAGCATGCGAGCTCCCGTGCTTCGAGACCGGCAGGAGGCGCCAATCAGCCGCCCGCTCAGAATTCTTCGCAAGGCAAAGCGGCAGGAGCCGGCACGGCTCAGGCTGCAACGGCGGCACCCGCAGCCCGGAAGCCGCAGCCTGCAAGGCCATCGGTGCCGGCCGAGCGCCCGAACCCGCCTGCCGAGAAGAAGCGCCAGCGCGTCTATATCAAGATCATCGCTTCGCGCGAGCATCCCGACGTGCTGGAACAGCTGAAGAAGCTGTTGGCCGACCATCACGGCCAGCTGGATACGGTGCTGTTCTATGAACGGGAGCAGCGTTCGCTTGCTCTGAGCGAAACGTACCGCACCAAGCCTTCTCCGCAATTATTCAGCGCCATTGAGCAGCTTCTTGGGCAAGGAGCCGTAATTGTCAGATAATTTATGCACAACTCTATCGCTTCCCGCATACATTTAATGTTACAAGTGGGATTAAGCGGCTGCTGCCGCTGCTTTTTCCCGGCTTACGTTGCATGAAAACGTACAAGCATATGCGGGAGGGATGGACATGACGTCCGGAATCGAAAAGTGGTTGCAAAAGCGTGGAGTAAGCGTGGATGATATTGCGGAAATTGTATATACGCTGCAGCGTCCTTACAATGCGGATTTGACCGTGGCCGAATGCGAAGAGAGCGTAAGAGCCGTTTTGGAAAAGCGCGAAGTGCAGTATGTCCTGTATACCGGAATCGCTCTTGACGAGCTGGCCGAACGCCGTTTGCTGCCGGAGCCTCTTCAGGCTATCATGGAAACCGACGAGTCCCTGTATGGCGTAGATGAGACTTTGGCACTAGGAATAACGAATGTTTATGGGATGATCGGCTTGACGAGCTTCGGATATTTGGATAAAGTAAAGCCCGGCATTATTCGTCAGCTGAATCTGAAAGGCGAGAAAATTCACGTGTTTCTCGACGATCTTGTCGCAGGACTGGCGGCGGCGGCATCAGCAAGGATCGCGCATCAGGACCCAAAAGCCATCCGATACCATTTGCCCGATTCGCCATGACTGTGGTATCATTATGACATCATATGGCCTTTAACGGGATTGACTTGTTAGAAGATGCGAACTTTGCTATGGGCAAAGTTTTCAGGAGGTACCATAATGTGGACGGTCATTTACATCGCTCCAACCGCTAGAATCGCGGACAACATCAAGAAGCGGCTTACGGAAGAAGGCTTTCTCGTAAAAGTCCGTCCAGTTAATCTGTCTAAACAGCAATATGAGATTTTGGTTCCTTCGGGTGAATTGGAGGAAGTACAGGAAGTATTCAACTCCATAATGCAGCCGTAATACCTTATACTATTGCGCCTTGAGAGGTGTCACACATTGCAAATTAAGGACTTATTTTCAAAGAAGAAGTATGCGACCATCCCTTCTGAGCGGCCTAAACGCGACATACCGGAAGGTCTAATGAATAAGTGCTCCAAATGCGGCACCATTCAGTACAGCAAAGAATTGGATAAGAACTTGAAGGTATGCTCGTCATGCGGGCATCATTACCGTCTGAGTGCTTGGGAACGGATTGGAATGACGCTTGATGACGGGCGTTTGTTTGAATACGATGCGGATATGGAATCCGTCGACCCGCTCGAATTCCCCGGGTACAAAGGGAAGCTCGAGCAGCAGCGGCAGAAAAATCCGAATCTGCGCGAAGCCGTTGTAACGGGCGAGGGCACCATTAACGGCCATCCGGTTGTTGTTGCGGTCATGAGCTTTGACTTCTTCAGCGGAAGCATGGGATCTGTCGTTGGCGAGAAAATAACACGAGCAATCGAAGCGGCGCATGAGAAAAAGCTGCCCCTTCTTATTTTCTCGACATCGGGCGGCGCCCGCATGCAGGAAAGTATACTTAGCTTAATGCAAATGGCGAAGACAAGCGCCGCTCTTTCCATGTTTCAAGGGGCTGGAGGCTTGTTCATTTCGGTGTTTACGGATCCTACGATGGGTGGGGTTTCCGCGAGCTTTGCGAGTCTTGGCGACTATAATTTGGCCGAGCCCGGCGCACTTGTCGGTTTTGCCGGCCGTATCGTAATCGAGCAGACGATTCGCCAGAAGCTGCCGGACAACTTCCAGACGGCGGAGTTCAACATGCAGCATGGACAGCTTGACCTGGTTGTTCACCGCAAGGATATGAAGACAACGCTTGGCAAGCTGCTGGATATGCATACCGTAAGGGAGGGATTATCCCATGGCGGCTGAACAGATGCTTCCGTTCGAGAAGCCGATCAGCGATTTGCGCGAGAAGATCGCAACGCTGAAGACGCTGGCTGAGAGCAACGGCATGGACTTTTCCGAAGAGATAACGCGTCTTGAAGAAAAGTGCAAGCAGATGGAAGAAGAGTTGTACAACGAAATGACCCCGGCGCAGAAGATGCACATTGCGCGTCTTCACCAGCGTCCGACTTCGCTTGATTTCATTCAGGCGGTATTTACGGACTTTATCGAGCTGCATGGCGACCGCTTATTTGCCGACGATCTGGCGATTGTCGGCGGGCTGGCGAAGCTGAACGGCTTGCCGGTAACGGTAATCGGCCATCAGCGCGGCAAGGATACGAAGGATAATATTGCCCGTTTCTTCGGCAGTCCCCATCCGGAAGGATTCCGGAAAGCGCTGCGTCTTATGCAGCAAGCGAACAAATTTAAACGCCCGATCATTACATTAATCGATACTAAGGGCGCTTATCCAGGCAACACGGCCGAGGAGCGTGGCCAATCGGAAGCGATTGCCCGCAACTTAAGAGAGATGGCCGGATTTGGCGTGCCAATCGTCTGCATCGTTATCGGTGAAGGCGGCAGCGGCGGGGCTCTTGCCCTCGGCGTAGGCAACCGGGTACTGATGCTGGAGAATGCGATCTACTCTGCGATTTCCCCTAACGGCGCGGCTTCCATTCTGTGGAAGGACGCATCCAAAGCGGATATTGCGGCCGAAGCGATGAAAATTACGGCGAAGGATTTGCTCGAGTTCGAAGTGATCGAGGACATCATAGAAGAGCCGCAAGGCGGCGCGCATCGCGATCTAGCGTTCACGGCGGAACGGATGAAAGAGAAATTGTGGAAACATTTGGCGGAACTTCTGCCGATGACACCCGAGCAACTCATTGAAGACCGTTACCATAAATTCCGCAAGGTTGGCGAATTCCAAGTAGCGGAAGCCGCAGCGCAGGAAGCTGCGGAGGCCCCGCAAGAGGCTGAAGCTCCCGAAATGACGGAATCGGCAAAGGTATAAAATTTTTGCACTGTCGTACAAGCTGCGGCTCAAGATCTTGATTATTGACTATAATGACTATAGCAGGCACTAAACGGAGGATACTTAAACATGCGTAAAGCTAAGATTGTATGTACGATTGGACCTTCCAGCGAATCGTTGGAAAACACGAAAAAACTAATTAAAGCGGGTATGAACGTTGCCCGTCTGAACTTCTCCCACGGCGACTTTGAAGAGCACGGCAACCGTATTAAAAACATCGGTATCGCAAACAAAGAGCTTGGAACTAACGTAGCGATTCTGCTCGACACCAAAGGTCCGGAAATTCGTCTCGGCAAGCTGAAAGAAGAGCCGATCGAGCTGGTAGCAGGCGAGCGCGTTGCTCTGACAACGGAAGAGATTCTGGGCGACATTAACCGTGTGCCTATTACTTACGACAACCTTCCTAACGACGTTTCCGTAGGTTCGACTATTCTGATCGATGACGGCTTGATCGGCCTGACGGTTGAAGAAGTTCAAGGCACTGAAATTATTTGCCGCATCAACAACAGCGGTCAAATCAAGAGCAAAAAAGGCGTTAACGTTCCCGGCGTTGCGATTTCCCTTCCGGGCATTACGGAAAAAGACGCTAACGATATCATCTTCGGTATCGAAATGGGCATCGACTTCGTAGCGGCATCGTTCGTTCGCAAAGCAAGCGACGTGCTTGAAATTCGCGAGCTGCTTGAGCGCCACAATGCAAGCCACATCCAAATCATCTCCAAGATCGAGAACCAACAAGGCGTTGACAATCTCGATGAAATCCTGGAAGTTTCCGACGGCCTGATGGTTGCCCGCGGCGACCTTGGCGTTGAGATTCCGGCTGAAGAAGTACCGCTGGTACAAAAAACAATGATCGAAAAATGTAACCGTGCCGGTAAACCGGTTATCACGGCTACTCAAATGCTGGATTCGATGCAGCGCAACCCGCGTCCTACACGCGCTGAGGCAAGTGACGTAGCGAACGCGATCTTCGACGGCACGGATGCGATCATGCTCTCCGGCGAAACAGCTGCCGGTAAATACCCGGTTGAAGCGGTAACAACAATGTCCCGTATTGCCGAGCGTGCGGAAGCGGCTCTGGAATACCGTGAAATCTTCACGAAACAAGCTAACGCTCAACAAACTTCCGTAACGGAAGCAATCAGCCAAGCGGTTGCGGTATCCGCTCTGGACCTGAACGCTGCGGCTATCGTGACTTCGACGCAAAGCGGCTTCACGGCTCGCATGGTATCCAAATACCGTCCGAAAGCGCCAATCATCGCGGTAACAAACGATGAGAAGGTTATGCGCCGTCTGGCTCTGATCTGGGGCGTTAAACCGGTTCTTGGCGAAATCGCTGAAACAACGGACGCCATGTTCGAGAATGCGGTTGATGGCGCAAGAAGCACTGGCTTGATCAGCCTTGGCGACACAATCGTTATTACGGCAGGTGTTCCGGTTGGCCGCGCAGGTACAACAAACCTGATCAAGATCCACCATGTTGGCGAGCTTCTGGCTCAAGGACAAGGCATCGGCAGCCAAACGGCTACAGGCCGCATCGTTGTTGCCCGCACGCCTGAAGAAGCAAATGCACGCGTAACTTCCGGTTCGATCCTGGTTACGGTATCGACGGATAAAGAATATATGCCTGCTTTCGAAAAAGCGGCTGCCGTTATTACAGAGCAAGGCGGCATTACAAGCCATGCGGCTGTATGCGGCATTAACCTGGGTATTCCGGTTATTCTGGGCATCTCGAATGCAACGGAATTGCTGATGGACGGTACGGAAGTAACGGTCTACGGCGAGACTGGCGTTGTTTACTCCGGACAAGCTAAAGTTCTGTAAGAACGAATTTCATATTTCTCTTAAGAAGCAGAGAAGAACAGAAGCGAGGGTGAGCATTCACCGTCGCTTTTGTTTCACGTTTAGGGAAATACATATACATATATGCACGGTTTATTGCACGATTTATGTTTGCGTTTTGTAAAGAAAGCTAATTTTTTTCGCCTCAAGTTCGTAATAATATAGGGGGTAGCTTCATCATGCCATCACAGCAATGGTTCCTTCATCCTCTGCGCGTTCGTTATCAGGAAACGGATCAAATGGGGGTTGTTTTTCATGGAAATTACATAACCTGGTTTGAAATCGGCCGTACCGAGCTGATTCGTTCAGCGGGGTATGATTACAAAACTATCGAGCAGCAAGGCCTGCTGCTTCCGGTAGTGGATCTTCAGTGCAAGTACGAGCTTCCTGCCCGTTATGACGATACGGTGTTGATTTGTACGCGCATATCCGATTTTTCGCCAGTGCGTCTATCCTTTGAATCGGAAATTCGCAAGGTAAGCCTGGACCAATTCCATCCCGCTATTGTTAATCATTACGAGGATCTTCCGGGGGAGAGGCTGGTAGCCGGCGGAACGAAGCATGTCTGGGTAAACGAGAAATGGCGGCCTGCAAGACTAGATAAGGGCCTGCCTGAATTATATGCCTTGCTCCAGTCCATGGCTTAATGGAGCAATCGACCGAAGCAACCGGAGCGTTAACCTGATCTTTACAAATCGTTAATATTCCTATAATAGTCATCAGTCATAATAGGGGCATAATTGGGGAGGCGTGAGGAATGACAAGACAATTGTCCCACTATGTGAACCGGGATTTGAGCTGGATTGAGTTTAACCGCAGAGTGCTCCAGGAAGCACAGGAGTCGAATAATCCACTGCTTGAACGCGCCAAATTTTTATCCATTGTATCCAGCAACCTGGATGAATTCATGAGTGTAAGGGTAGCGGGCATTCAGGACCAGATCCGCGCGGGCTATACGAAGATGGATTTCACGGGCTATACGCCAGCGGGACTCTGGAAAAGGCTGATCAAACGGACGACCCAGATGGTCTATGATCAATACAAAACGTACCGGGAAGTATTCCGCTCTCTCGGTCGGGAAGGCATTATTATTTCATCCGTCAAGGAACTGAACGTCAGCCAATCCAAGGCGGTGTCGGAATATTTTCAGGAAATTGTTTTCCCCGTGTTAACCCCGATGGCCGTTGACCAGAGCCGCCCGTTCCCCCTCGTACATACAAAGGAGCTGTATCTGGCGGTGCTTTTGCAGCGGGAGGATTCGGACAAGGATGATGAGCCGCTATTCGCCATTGTGCAGGTTCCTTCGATTCTGCAGCGTTTCGTGCCTGTGCCAGGCCGGACAAACAGCAAGAAGATGGAGTTTGTGCTGCTCGAGGATCTTATTGAAAATCATATTACGACCTTGTTTAATGGTTACGTTCCGTTCGCCGTTCATGCGTTCCGCCTTACGCGCAATGCCGATCTTACGCTGAATGAAGACGGGGCGGAAGACCTTCTGGAGGAGATCGAGAAGGAGCTGCGCAGAAGACGCTGGGGGATTCCGGTGCGGCTGGAAGTCGCAAGAGGCATGCATCCGATGGCGCTTGAGATTTTGAAGGAAGAGCTGGAGATTGAAGATAACCTGATTGAGATTGACGGGCCACTGGATCTCAGCTTCCTGATGAAATTCGCGAACTCGCTGCCGGGCTATGACAACCTTCGCTACAGCCGACTGGAGCCGGTGTACCCGCATGAGTTCGACGAAACGGATGATATGTTCGAAGTGATCCGTCAGCGCGACGTGCTGATGTATCACCCTTACGAATCGTTTGAAGCGGTCAACGATTTTATCGATCTGGCTGCGGAAGACCCTAACGTGCTCGCAATCAAAATGACGTTATACCGCGTCAGCGGACAATCCGCGCTTGTGCAGGCATTGTCCAAGGCAGCGGAAGCCGGCAAGCAGGTAACTGTGGTTGTGGAGCTTAAGGCAAGGTTTGACGAGGAACGGAATATCGCCTGGGCGCGCCAGCTGGAGAAGTCGGGCTGCCATGTCGTTTACGGCCTTGTCGGCCTTAAGACGCATGCCAAGATTTGTCTCGTTGTCCGCAGGGAAAGCGGCACGCTGCGCCGTTACGTCCATGTCGGAACGGGCAACTACAACGACAGTACGGCAACGCTTTACACGGACATCGGTTTATTTACTTCCCATCCGATTATCGGCAGCGATGCCTCGGCTTTGTTTAACGAAGTAACCGGGTACTCTTCGCCATACGAATGGAAGGCGTTTGGCGTTGCTCCGACAGACTTGAAGGAGAAGCTGTTCCGGTTGATCGAACGCGAGATTGCTAACGCCAAGCAAGGCAAAGGGGCACATATTATTGCGAAGATGAATTCCCTTTCCAACCAGGAAATGATCGATAAACTGTACGAAGCTTCGCAGGCCGGGGTCAAGATCGACCTGATTGTCCGGGGAGTCTGCTGCCTAAGACCGGGCGTGGCCGGACGCAGCGAGAATATTCGCGTAATCAGCATCGTGGACCGGTTCCTGGAGCATGCGAGGGTGATGTACTTCCATAACGGCGGAGATGAAGAAGTCTACCTGTCGAGTGCGGACTGGATGACGAGGAACTTGACGCGCCGGATCGAGCTGATGAGTCCGGTATTTGACGAGAACCTGCGCAAAACCTTGATCAATATGCTGCAGCTTAATTTGGACGATAACGTGAAAGCCCGCGAGCTGCAGCCAAACGGCACCTACGTTCATGTGAAGAACGAAATGATGCCGTTCCGCAGTCAATTCGAAGCCAGATCGATTCCGCAGTGGAAAAATTACGTATAGTCGGGAAGGGCCAGGACGGGAGTTAGTCCCCAGAGCTTTTTGAAATCGGAGGACAGCTCCTCGACTTCCCGGGCTTCAACCGCCAATGTTCCTTCGGAACGCACAGGATTAAGCAAAAGCTGGCTGCCGGACTGGACTGCTTCCAGCCGGCCGATGGCTTGCGTCTCGCTGCGGTCAAGCGCTGCCGCGAGCTGAAGCAGAATGCCAAGCTTATGGATGCTATCATAATCGGATTCGCCCAGCAGTTCCTTGTACTCAAGAAGCTGCTGGCGGGTCCGGTTTTTGCTTTTATAAGAGGCAATAGCCGCAATCATGAGAATTTCCCGATGGGCAAGCCCGTTCAAATGGGAATTCACGATGAGATAAAACGTATGCTTCGCGTATTCATAATAATCAATGGATGCGCCGATCCGGAACAAGGTGGAGGCGGCATCAAGCAGCACTTTGGCCCGGTTCGGAAGCAGATGCACGGGTCTAAGCTCATCGTAGAGCTGCAGGGCCAGACGGTTTACCTGCATCACATGCTGCTTCGGCGCAGCCGGATGCAAAGCGCTTACGTTCTGCAGGCTGAATGCGAGCACGTCCTGATGAAGGGAACGCCCGGGGAAACGGGTCGCATGGAACAGACCGTCGCGAAGGCCGGAGCCGCAGATGCGGTAATGGCTGGTCTTCAGCAGGCGGAACAAGGTGCGCAGCACCGCAATGCCGGGCACTATGACGTCTGCGCGGTCCTTGGACAGACCCGGAAATTTCTTGCGTCTGTCGAGCGGCGTTAGGTACAGCTCCTGGAACAGGGCATCCGCATCGGGCCCCGTCATCGGATAGTTGTGTGTTTGGGTAAAAGGATACTTCGTCGCCGCTTGATGAGTTTTACCCATAGCGCGTGCGGTTCCGCCAACCCCGATCAGCGGCAGGGAGGGGGATTTCGTCAGCCAAGGCTCGTTTTTGACGGCTTCGGAGACCAGCGCTTCAATGCTTTTAAGTCCCTCTTCGTTCAGCGTTCCTTTTACCGCGTATTTCCGGTTGAGGCTGACGCAGCCAAACGGGAAAGATACCGATTGGACAAGCTGACGGCCGCGGAAAAGGGATACCTCCGTGCTTCCTCCGCCGATATCAACAAGAAAGCCGTCCTGCACATCCATGGCGTTAATCATGCCAAGAAAGCCGTAGGAGGCTTCTTCTTCGCCGCTTAGCAATTCTATCGTAAGGCCGGTTTCGGATTTAATCGTTTCCAATATTTCTGCCTGGTTTGCCGCATTGCGGATAGCGGCTGTGGCCACCGCGCGGATATGTCCGGTCCGGTTATGAGCGCAGATCATCGTAAAATGGTTTAGCGTGCCGAGCAGCTCGGTAATCGCATCCGTTGCCAGAATGCCGTTGTCATCAACCCGCTCCGCGAGACGGGCAGGACGCTTGCCTCCGTCAATGACGCGATGCGCGCCGTTAGCGGTCCGCTCATAGACGACAAGGCGGACTGAGTTCGAGCCGATATCAATGATGCCAATTCGTTGTTCTGTCATCGTGGTCCTCCGTGCTAGTTATTTCTTCTATTCTATCACATTGAAATATGATTACGTTAAGCGAGTATTTTTGAGCGGAATAGGGAAAAATGCGTCTGGAGCAATTCGTGCGAAATTTGTGGAAGAAAGGGAATGAAAAAAAACTTTATAGCGCTGATAAAGCATTTCTATGTCCGGTTTTGTTCACTTCGCTGATAAAATCATTTATGATTAATAGCGACGAGAGGTTTACTATTTTTGGCGAATAACTTTTCAAGTTAGAGGAGAGAGAACGAATGACAGCAACTAAAGGTCTTGAAGGAATTGTGGCCGCTTCTTCGTCGATCAGCTCCATTATCGATGGAGTCTTGACATATCGCGGCATTAATATTGATGATCTTGCAGAAAATGCGACATTTGAAGAGGTTGCCTACCTGCTGTGGTACGGCAAGCTTCCTAATCGTTCCGAGCTCGAAGGCTTGCAGCAAAAGCTGGATCAATACGCGGCTATCCCTGCGCAAGTGATCGAACAAATAAAATTGTATCCGCAAGGCACTAACTCGATGGCAGCGCTTCGCACAGCGGTATCGAGCCTTGCTCTGTACGACGAATCCGCAAACGACATGTCTCCGGAGGCGAATCAGCTGAAAGCAATCAAGCTGCAAGCTCAGCTTCCGACAGTTGTTGCCGCTTTCGCCCGCATCCGCGAAGGCAAAGAGCCTATTGCTCCTAAAAAAGGCGTATCGATCGCTTATAACTTCCTGTACATGCTGACTGGCGAAGAGCCGGCTGAAGTAGCGATCAAAGCATTGGATCAAGCATTGGTCCTGCATGCCGACCACGAGCTTAACGCTTCGACATTCGCAGCACGCGTAACCGTTGCGACATTGTCCGATATCTACTCCGGCGTAACTTCCGCAATCGGCGCGCTTAAAGGCCCTCTGCATGGCGGCGCTAACGAAGCGGTAATGGTCATGCTCGAAGAAATCGGTTCGATGGCGAACGTTGAAGGCTACATTAACAACGCGCTTGCGAACAAACAAAAAATCATGGGCTTTGGCCACCGCGTCTACAAAGACGGCGACCCGCGCGCGAAGCACCTGCAAAAAATGTCCCGCGAACTGGGCAAACTGACAGGCAACATGGAGCTGTACGAGATGTCCATTAAGATCGAAGACATGGTTACCGGCCAAAAAGGTCTGAAACCAAATGTTGATTTCTACTCGGCATCGGTTTACACTACATTGGGTATTCCTCGCGACCTGTTCACGCCGATCTTTGCAATCAGCCGCGTTTCGGGATGGAGCGCGCATATCCTTGAGCAATACGAAAACAACCGTCTGATTCGCCCTCGCGCTGATTATGTCGGCCCGGTTAACGCGAAATATATTCCAATCGAGCAGCGCTAATTACAAGGCGCAGCTTACATACCTTAAGGAGGATTTATTCTAATGGCACAATTCGAGAAATACGCCCTTCCAACAGAAGGCGAGCAAATTACAATTGATAACGGTACTCTCCAAGTACCTAACAACCCAATCATTCCTTTCATCGAAGGCGACGGCACAGGCCGCGACATCTGGCGCGCATCGAAACGCGTTCTTGACGCAGCTGTAGAGAAAGCATACGGCGGCAGCAAAAAAATCGCTTGGTACGAAGTATTCGCAGGCGAAAAAGCATTCAACGAATTCGGCGAATGGCTGCCAGCTGACACGCTGACTGCGATCCGCGAATACATCGTTGCAATCAAAGGTCCTTTGACAACTCCAATCGGCGGCGGTATCCGTTCCCTGAACGTAGCGCTTCGCCAAGAGCTTGACCTGTACACTTGCCTTCGTCCTGTTCGTTACTTCGCTGGCGTACCATCCCCGGTTAAACGTCCTGAGCTGGTTGACATGGTTATCTTCCGCGAGAACACGGAAGACATCTATGCAGGTATCGAGTACCAAGAAGGCTCCGAGCAAGTGAAGAAAGTGATCGCATTCCTGCAAAACGAAATGGGCGTTAACAAAATCCGTTTCCCTGAAACTTCCGGTATCGGCATTAAGCCAGTATCCAAAGAGGGCTCCCAACGTCTTGCCCGCGCTGCGATCGAATACGCGATCAAGCATGGCAAGAAATCCGTTACTCTGGTTCACAAAGGCAACATCATGAAATATACAGAAGGCGCGTTCAAGAACTGGGGCTACGAAGTGGCTGAGCAAGAGTTCGCGGACAAAACTTTCACTTGGGGTCAATACGACCGCATCAAAGAAGCAGAAGGCACAGACGCTGCTAACAAAGCACAAGCGGAAGCGGAAGCTGCTGGCAAAATCGTCGTAAAAGACGCGATTGCCGACATCGCTCTGCAACAAGTTCTGACTCGTCCTACTGACTTCGACGTAATCGCTACATTGAACCTGAACGGCGACTACCTGTCCGACGCTCTGGCTGCTCAAGTTGGCGGTATCGGTATCGCTCCAGGCGCTAACATCAACTACCTGACTGGCCATGCGATCTTCGAAGCAACTCATGGTACAGCTCCTAAATACGCAGACAAAGACGTAGTTAACCCAGGTTCCGTTATTCTGTCCGGCGTTATGATGCTTGAGCATCTGGGCTGGCAAGAAGCGGCTGACCTTATCTACAAAGGCATGGAAACTTCGATCAACAACAAAACCGTTACTTATGACTTCGCACGCCTGATGGAAGGCGCTACTGAAGTGAAATGCTCGGCATTTGCTGACGAAGTAATTAAAAACATGTAGTTTACACAAAGCGGGGGGCATTTTTGCCCCCTCTTTTTTTGCCATAAAACCAGCCTTTTACGCTTATCTTCTATCTTATTTGGATGACTTTTGGCAATAATGCAGATGTTAATACAAGTATAGGAGGGTTACATTAATGGCTATTAAACGCAGAAAAATTACAGTTGTAGGCGCAGGCTTTACAGGCGCAACCACGGCTCTGATGGCCGCACAGAAGGAACTTGGCGATATTGTGCTGGTCGATATTCCGCAACTGGAGAATCCGACAAAAGGCAAAGCGCTTGATATGCTGGAATCCACGCCCGTTCAAGGCCTGGATGCCAACATTACGGGTACATCCAATTACGACGACACGAAGGACTCCGACGTCGTTATTATCACGGCCGGCGTTGCCCGCAAGCCCGGCATGAGCCGAGATGACCTGGTTAACACCAATGCAGGAATCGTCCGCTCGGTTTGCGAAAGCGTAAAGGCGACAAGTCCAAATGCTTATGTCATTATCCTCTCTAACCCGGTGGATGCCATGACTTACGTGGCTTACCAGACGCTTGGTTTTCCTAAAAATCGTGTGATCGGCCAATCCGGCGTTCTGGATACCGCGCGTTATTGCACCTTTATCGCGCAGGAGCTGAACGTCTCGGTAGAGGATGTACGCGGCTTTGTGCTTGGCGGACATGGCGATGATATGGTGCCGCTCGTTCGTTATTCCAATGTCGGCGGTATCCCGATCGAGAAGCTGATCCCGGCTGACCGCATTGAAGCGATCGTACAGCGTTCCCGCGTTGGCGGCGGCGAGATTGTAAACCTGCTTGGCAACGGTTCGGCCTACTATGCGCCTGCGGCATCGCTTGTACAAATGACGGAAGCGATTCTGAAAGACAAGAAACGCATTCTGCCGGTCATTGCCCTGCTTGAAGGCGAGTACGGCTATAACAATCTGTTTATGGGCGTGCCTACGATTATCGGCGGAGACGGTATCGAGAAGGTTATGGAGCTTGAACTGACCGCGGAGGAAAAAGCGGCTCTGGACAAATCGGCCGAATCCGTTCAAAATGTAATTAAAGTAGTGACGGGCTAACCGATAGGCCATACACTCATAAAGTTTCGTTTGGGAGGACCCTGACACTTAGCTGCCAGGGTCCTTATTGTGATTACGGAAGGGGGAATCGACGTGCTACAGCAGGCACGGAGCGAGCTGAAAAAGGTCTACGGATACGATACGTTTCGTCCAGGCCAAGAGGATATTATCGAAGGAATATTGGAGGGACGCGATACGCTTGCCATTCTGCCAACAGGCGGAGGGAAGTCGATCTGTTATCAGATTCCGTCTTTGCTTATGCCCGGGACCTCTATCGTTATTTCGCCGCTCATCTCGTTAATGAAGGATCAGGTTGATGCTTTAAACCGGCTTGGCGTGCCGGCTGCGTTTCTGAACAGCTCTCTTGGGGCGGAGGAGTACCGGACCATCCTGCGTAATGCGCTTCGAGGCGAGTACAAGATGCTGTACGTGGCGCCGGAGCGGCTGGATGCTCCTATGTTTACGACCTTGTCCGAGCAGCTCCACATCCCGATGATTGCGATCGACGAAGCCCACTGCGTGTCGCAGTGGGGGCATGATTTCCGTCCAAGCTACCGGCAGCTGGCCGGCTGGATCGGCAAAATGCCTAACCGTCCGCTAGTGTCGGCATTTACGGCAACAGCGACGCAGGAGGTAGCGGCGGACATTACGGCAATGCTTGGTTTGCGGGAACCGAATGTTTTTGTGACCGGCTTTGCAAGGCCTAACCTGTCTCTCTCGGTTGTAAGCGGAGGGGACAAGAAAAACTTCCTGCAGCAATTTTTGCGCGAGCGCGAGGATCAATCCGGCATTATCTATACGGCTACGAGGAAAGAAGCGGAGCAGGTGCAGGAGCTGTTGGTTCGAAAAGGGATTGCGGCGGGTAAATATCATGGCGGGCTGTCCGATACGGAGCGGGCGGAGACGCAGGAGCGCTTCCGGTTTGACGAGCTCCGCATTATGGTAGCAACCAACGCTTTCGGCATGGGGATCGACAAGCCCAACGTTCGTTACGTGATTCACTGGCAGATGCCGGGCGATATCGAGTCCTACTATCAGGAAGCGGGACGTGCCGGCCGGGACGGCGAGGAGAGCGAATGCGTTCTGCTGTTCGAACCGCAGGATGTCCAGGTACAGCGTTTCCTGATTGAACAAGGCATGGGCGATGAATACCGGAAATCGGTCCAGCTGTCCAAGCTTCATAACATGATGAACTACAGCCGCACGCAGCGCTGCCTTCAGCAATACATCGTTGATTATTTCGGCGAGAAGGGCGTTGAGCCTTGCGGAAAATGCAGCAACTGCCTGGATAAAAGCGAGCTGGTTGACCGGACGGCCGAAGCCCAGAAAGCTTTATCCTGCGTAGGCCGGATGAAAGGGCGGTTTGGCGTTACGATGGCGGCCAAGGTGCTCAAAGGCTCGCGGGACAAACGTCTGCTCGAGTTCGGGCTCGACCGACTGTCCACTTACGGACTCTTCAGCAATTGGCCGGAGAAGGAAATTGCCGATTGGCTGTATTGGCTGGTAGCGGAAGGGTATCTCCGGATGAGCGAAGGGCAGTATCCGACCGTATCGCTTACGGCAAGCGCCCTGCCGATCCTGGAGGGCAAGGAGACCGTGATGCAGCGCCTGCGGACCAGCGTTCGCCGAAGCGCCTCGGGTAACGGCGGAGCAGCTTCTTCTCCGCTGTTTGACGCCCTCAAGCAATGGCGCAAGGAAGCGGCGGCAAGAGAGAATGTGCCTCCGTTTATGCTGTTCTTCGATGCGACGCTGAAGGAGCTGGCCGATGTACGGCCTGTTACGGAAGAGCAGCTGATGCAGACGAAAGGGATTGGCGCAGCCAAGGCAAGCAAATACGGCGAGGAAGTGCTCGCCATTATCCAGGCGCATGCCGGAAGCGAGGGCGGTACCGCTACGGCTAGCATCAGCGCAGCGCCAAGGCGGCAGCCGGCAGCGCGTCCTCCGGCATCCTCGGAGGAAACGCCAAGCCATGTTCAGACGCTGGAGCGGTTTAATGCCGGTCTGGAGACTGCGGCTATCGCGGAAGAGCGTGGACTCAGCCGGGTAACGATAGAGGGCCATTTGATCCGCTGTGCGGAAGAAGGGCATGAGCTCGATTGGAGCCGGATCATTCCGGAGCAGTACGAGGACCGGATTGTACAGGTCATCGGGGAGCTGGGCTGGGACAAGCTGAGGCCTCTTAAAGATGCTCTTCCGGAGGAAGTCGACTATTTCGCCATCCATGGAGTAATCGCCAAACACGGCTTTAAGACGAAATCTTGAACATTGCCGAAAATGCCCTTGAAATGCCGTATTCCTTAAGGCTCGGCTTTGTGTTTCAGACAGGCATTTAGTATACTTATTGGTAGATTACGCATATGCAGGAGGGTATTTCATGAATGATGTGTTTTTCTTTTTACACTTGTTAGGGGCAGTCGGGATGGGCTTTTATATCGTCCTTCCGATCATGATTGGCAAAGCGACTAAGCTTGCCGGCCTCGGACAAGGCGGACTGGCTGACGGTCTCGTATCGGCAAACCGGATTGTGCAATATGCGCTTATTATTCAGCTGCTGACGGGCGGTTACCTGATGTCGCAGGCGGATTATTCCGTTGCCTGGATGATTATCGTAACAGTACTGTTCCTTGCGATCGCTGCGATCTCCGGCATTATGTCTAAGCCGCTTAAGCGTATCGTATCCTCCATTCAGGACGGACAAAGCGCGACGGGTCATATCGCGAAAGCACGCACGTTCAGCTTGATCGTATTGGTTCTTTACGTGGTTGTTATTTATTTCATGGCTTTCCCTATATACAAGTAACAATCCACGCTTACGAAGTAAGAATTACTACAGTAGTCAGTGAACGACTACTTGTGTAGTAATTCTTTAAGTTAATGCTTACGAAGTAAGAATTACTACAGTAGTCACTTTTATGACTATTTGTGTAGTAATTCTTTTTAGGAGGGGAAATCGTGCATCAGTCATCACCAGACGTAGTAACCTTTGGGGAATCGATGGCATTGTTCATGCCGCAGGAGCATAAGGCTTTGGAACGGGCAGCAACGCTGGAGCAAGGCTTTGGCGGCGCGGAAAGCAACGTGGCAATCGGACTTGCAAGACTCGGATGCTCCGTAGGCTGGTTCGGCGCGCTTGGCAACGATCCATTCGCCCGTATGATTGTGAAAACGCTTCGCGGGGAAGGCGTTGACGTATCGCGCGTGAAATTCAGCGACGAAGCCCCGACAGGCATGATGTTCCGCGAACAGGTAGCGGGCCGCCTTGCCGTTCATTACTACCGCAAGCATTCCGCGGCAAGTCGGATGACACCGGAAGAGCTGGATGCGGATTATATCCGCGGAGCCAAGCTGCTGCATATTACGGGAATTACGACGGCTCTTAGCGAAAGCGCGAAGCAAACGGTGCTTCGGGCCGTGCAGATTGCAAAAGAGGCTGGCATAAAGATTTGTTTTGACCCGAATCTGCGCCTTAAGCTATGGTCGATTGAAGAAGCGCGAGAAGTGCTGCTCCCTCTTGCCGAAGAAGCGGATTACTTCCTGCCGGGTTGGGACGAGCTGAAGCTTTTGTACCAGACGGATGATTTCGAGGAAGTGAAGGCAAAGCTGAAGCAGCTCAAAGCGGTTACGGTTATTAAAGGACTTGGCGATACGACGGTTGTGCTTGATAACGGCGAAGAAGTAAGCGTCCCGTTCTATCCGGCCGAGAAGGTAGTCGATACGGTTGGAGCAGGCGACGGCTTCTGCGCGGGCTTCCTCGCTGGCGTGATGAAAGGCATGACGCCGGTGGAAGCGGTTGGCCTGGCCAGCATCAACGGATCGCTTGTCGTGCAAATGCGCGGTGATTGGGAGGCTCTTCCGGAGTGGAGCGCCGTTGAACAGCGAATGTCCTCTAAAGCGTGGGTGGAGCGATAACAATGGCTGATTGGAACGTTTCTGGATCCAAAGGGCAGCGCCGCCGCGAAGCGATATTGCAGCTGCTCAAGCAGCAAGGACGCATTACGATTCAAGAGCTGGTGGAACGCTTTGATTGCTCGGAGGCGACGGCTAGACGCGATCTGGAGCAAATGGAAGCGACTTATCCGATCATTCGAACCATCGGCGGTGCGATGTATGACGGCATGAATACGGTCCGCGACACGGCGTTTGCGGAACGGGAAGGGCTGTCGTATCTGGAGAAGGAGCGTATCGCCGCCAAAGCGGCATCGCTTATAGAAGAAGGCGATGTGATTGGCTTGTCGGGCGGAACAACGAACTATCTGATTGCCAAGCTGCTTAAGCTGAGAAGCGGGATTACCGTTGTTACCAACGCCGTCAATATCGCGATGGAGCTTGCGGGCAGCAGCGTCCAGGTTGTCGTAACCGGCGGCATTATGCGGCATAACAGCTTTGAGCTATGCGGGCCGCTTGGCGAGGGAATGGTCGCGCATCTGAATATCGGCAAAATGTTCATCGGAGTGGACGGCATATCCGCTGCCGGCGGCATTACGACCTATTCCGAACAGGAAGCCCAGATTGCCAAGGCGCTTATCAAACGATCGCATACCACGTATGCGGTGTTTGACCAGACAAAGGTAGGCAAAACCTCGTTATTCTCGATCGCTGCGCTGCCCGAGCTGCAGGCTTTTATTACGGATGTGCCGTTAACGGGAGATCTGGCGGACAAAGCCGGACAGCATCAGATCGTTGTCCATGTGGCAGCGGAGCAGGAATAGCTTGCCCAATAGAATAAGGGCCGCGTGAAAGTCGTAAGGATGACTTTCGCGCGGCCTAGCCGCAAAATACAAAGAGCGGTTGAAAGGGAGATCATCCCCTTCAACCGCTCTTTGTTTTACCCGACCGAGTAGACTTGTCTGCCGTTTACCCAAGTCGACCGTACTTTCCCGAAATCGGGTTCGGCAAGCACCAGGTCCGCTTGTTTGCCAACCGCGATGGAGCCGGTTCGCTCGAACAAGCCGAGCTGTCTTGCCGGGTTGGCGCTGGCATAACGGCTGATCTCATGGACGGATAACCCGGAATTCTCCAGCATGTAACGGAAAGCGTTAATCATCGTCAAGCTGCTGCCGGCCAGATTGCCTTCCTGCAGCCTTGCTACGCCATCCTTCACGATAACGGGAAGTCCGCCAAGGTCATACAAGCCATCCGGTCTTCCGGCCGCGGAGATCGCATCGGTAATAAGAATAAGCTTATCCTCCGGCTTGGAGGAAGCGAGCAGCTTGATCGCTCCCGGATGCACGTGATGGCCGTCAGCGATAAGCTCGGCGTAAATCCGGTCATCGGTCAGCACGGCGCCTACGGTGCCCGGCTCGCGGTGATGAAGCGGGCGCATGGCGTTATAAGTATGAACGGCATGCGTAAGTCCAGCTTCCGCCGCTTGCGTCATCACTTCAAAGGTTGCGTCGGTATGGCCGCATGCGACAACGACGTTATGGTCGGACAGCCATTTGATTGCGTCGATGGCGCCTTCATTCTCGGGAGCGAGCGTCAGCAGCTTGAGAATGCCAGGATAACGTGCCGTCCAATCCTCCAGCCAGTCGATACGCGGAGGCGACAGGAAGGCCGGATTTTGGGCTCCAATCCACTTGAGGCTGATAAAAGGTCCCTCCAGGTGGACGCCAAGCAGCGGAGCGTACGGCATATCTTTTTTCATATAAGCGCTGGTTGCTTGGAATACCGCTTCAATCGCTTCTTGCGAAGCTGTTACGGTTGTAGCCAGCATCCCGGTCGTGCCTTGGGAAGCATGGAACTTCGTAATCGTGTCGTAGCTTTCTTCATTGGCATCCATGAAATCTCCGCCGAATCCGCCGTGCACGTGGACATCGATAAAGCCTGGAAGCAGCCAAGCGCCTTGTCCGTCCAGAACTTGATCATAGCCCGTTGTCTCTAGCTTGCCCTCAATAACGCTAGCAATAATACCATCCTTGATGCTTACGCTGCCTTCCGTCACGCGGTCTTCCAGAACAATTTTTACGTTATGAATGAGCAGCGAATTGCCGCCTGGTTGTGTCATTATCCCAACATCCTTCCCGCCTCGCGGTCAAGAAGCACGGTTACGCGTGGATGCGTCTGGAGCAAGGATGCCGGTACCTCCGTCGTAATGGGGCCGGTCAACGCTTGTTTGACGATATCCGCTTTATCCGCGCCGCGTACCACGAGAACAATCGAATTTGCTTTCAGAATGGAGCCAACGCCCATCGTAATCGCGTATTCCGGCACTTCGTCCATGCTGGCGAAAAATCTCGCATTCGCTTCCCGCGTCTCATCCTTCAGCTTCACGACGTGGGTTTCGCCCGATAAAGCATGATCCGGCTCGTTAAAGCCGATATGGCCGTTATGGCCGATTCCGAGAAGCTGGACATCAATCTGCCGTTCCAGCAGCATGCGGTCATACTGCGCGCATTCCGCATCAAGATCCTCCGCCATGCCGTTTGGAAGAAAAGTCTGCGTATCCGGAATATCGATATGAGCGAATAAATGCTTGTTCATATAATAAGCGTAGCTTTGGTCATTATAAGGCTTCAGCCCGACATATTCGTCAAGGTTAAACGTCGTAACATCGGCAAAGGATACATCGCCTTTGCGGTATTTCTCTACCATTTTGGCATAAATGCCTACGGGTGTCGATCCTGTTGCAAGTCCTAGTACCGCGTTTGGCTTCGATTTAACGATATCGGTGAATAGCTCGGCCGCAAAGGCGTCCAGCTCTAATTGCGTGTCAAAAATCCGTACGTCCATGGAAGATGCCCCCTCAATCTCATTTGACTCTATTCTAAATTATATTATTCATTTTAACAACAAAATTGATTGTAAATTTCATTTTAATGATTGTAAACGTCAAAAATAAAGTCAGGTCTTGTCCTATCCTTGCTCCGCTCCCGATCGCTGGGTTATGATGAACAAAAGTATTCTCGCAAAGCTTAAAGCTTATGCTTAAATGCCTGTGGCCATTTAGCATACGGCGGAGGTTGGCTATACAAATAGGAGGATTGCCCTATATGACAGTAGAGCAAATATCGGGGGCAAGCGCTTCCACATCGAAACGCAAAAGCGAGCATATCCGCATTTGCCTGCAGGAGAACGTAACGGGAGAAGGAATTGAGACGGGATTTGGCCAATTTCGTTTCCGTCATAATGCCCTTCCCGAAATCGCGTTTGACGATATCAGGCTGGATACGGAATGGCTGGGGCGCCGCATGCGAACGCCCTTGCTGGTCAGTTCGATGACTGGAGGCACAAACGAAGCAGGAGCGATTAACCGGCGCCTGGCCGAAGCGGCGGAAACAAGAGGCTGGGCGATTGGCCTGGGATCAATGAGGGCCGTAATCGAACAAGAGGAGCTGGCGGCTTCCTTTTATATAAGAGATATCGCGCCATCCGTACCCGTGATCGCAAATCTGGGCGCCGTTCAGCTCAATTACGGTTATGGGGTCGATGCCTGCCGCAAGGCGGTGGAAATCGCGGAGGCAGATGCGCTTGTTCTTCATCTGAACAGCATGCAGGAAGTGTTTCAGCCTGAGGGGGATACGAACTTCCGCTCGTTGCTGCCCCGGATTGAGGAGGTGTGCCGCGCTTTGTCCGTGCCTGTGGGAGTTAAGGAAGTAGGCTGGGGAATTGACGCCGGTACGGCTGCGGCTCTTGCTTCGGCAGGCGCAGCCTTTATAGATGTAGCGGGAGCGGGCGGAACGTCCTGGAGCCAGGTGGAAAAATACCGCCAGAATGATCCGATGCGAAGACTCGCGGCCGAAGCTTTCGCCGGCTGGGGGATTCCGACCGCCGAGAGCATAAAGGAAGTTAAAAGCCGCCTTCCGAATACGACGGTCATTGCGAGCGGCGGTCTTCAGCATGGCGTAGACGCGGCGAAGTCGATTGCGCTTGGGGCCGATATTGCAGGCTTTGGACGGGCTCTTCTTCCGCGAGCGGCAAACGGAGAGACAAGGGTATCGGTCGAGCAGCTCATTGAGCAGTTCGAGCGTATTGAATTTGAGCTGCGCGCAGCCATGTTCGGAATCGGCGCCGCGACGATTACCGATCTTCAGCATACAACCCGGCTTATTCCAGCGCGGTAAGCAATTAAGTACGGGAAGTTAGGCGAATACTAGACTGTCGGTTGGGTATACGATGGTTGAATGGCGTATAGGGAGGGCACAGCATCCATGACGGTGGAGACAAAGGTGTGGGACGGCGGATGGATTCAAGCGAAAATTCCGCTTCCTTTTTCATTAAAATGGGTTAACAGCTATTTGATTCCAGAGGACGGCGGGGCATATACCGTTATTGATCCCGGTCTGCATACGGATGACGCGCTTGCGGCCTGGGAGGAGGTATTCCTTAACCATGGTTTAAGCATGGAGCAAATCAAACGCATTGTGCTTACGCACCAGCATCCGGACCATTACGGTCTTGCCGGGTATTTCCAAGAGCGGACGGGCGCGCCCGTGTATATATCGGAACGTTCCCACGGTTATACGCGTCGTTTGTGGGGAGAGAGCAGTACGTACTCGGAGGAGCTCCGCGCGCATTTCGCCATCCACGGGATGCCGGATGAGCTGACGCTCGACATTAAGAACAATCTGGACGGATTTGTCCGCCAAGTATCGCCGCAGCCTGAAGTGACCTACCTGAAAGCTGGCGGAACGATTCGGCTTGGCGGAACGGAATGGCAAATGATTGATGCCCCGGGACATGCTTTCGGGCAGCTGTGCTTCTACGAGCCCAATAAGGAAATCATTATATGCGGGGATCAGGTATTGCCCCATATCACGCCGAATATTGCTTTTAATCCGGGTGAGGAAGAGGATCCGCTCGGCTGTTTCCTAAACAGTCTGGACGAGCTGTTAGGTTACAAGGTGAAGCTGGCTTTCCCCGGCCATCGGGAGCCGTTTGACGATTTTATCAACCGGATCTTTGAAATAAAAGAGCATCATAAACGTCGGCTGAGTAAAATGTGGGATATGCTTAGGGAGCCAAGCAGTGCTTTTGAAGTATGCGAGCATCAATTTGGCGGTCATCTGAGGACGAATCCCCATAATTTGCGCTTTGCCATGTCGGAGACGATTGCCCATCTCCATTATTTGGAGAAGCGGGGGAAAGTGATTCGGACAGGTACGCCGGATACGGTCATGTTCCGGACTGCCGAATAAAGGAATAGGGAAAGGCTTCACGGTTGTGAGGCTTTTTTTATTTTAACTTCTGGCCGCTCTTAAATAGGCTTTGAGCTGATTCGTTTGTTCGGATGACAAGTCCAATACGCTTTCGTTAAATCGGTTGCAGGCATGCTCATACAGCTTCCGGTCAATCTCGTTTTTTAGAATGGCGTTTTTGATGGCATCGCTGGATAAGGTGCTGTATGCCGGGCGGTTAGGCGTTACATTGACTTTAGGATAATACTGCGGTTTCCAGTTCATGATTTGCGCAAGCAGAAATAACGAAATGTCATATTGCTCCGCAAGGCCGACAAAAGCAAAATGTTTGTCTAGATGAGAGCGGGCTTTTTTGAAACTTGGATACGGGTTATTGATTTCGCCCGTTATCATCCTGGCTTGAAGATTGCAGTACTCGGCATCGTAGTAAGGGTTAAGAACATACTCCTCGAAGGTAAGCTCTTTATCATAAGAGACTTCGTATGCAGGATTTTTATACTTGAAGTAAAAATGGGAGAGGGTCCGTTCGAGAGGATGGCGAAGCATCGTAATATACCGGTAAGGCCGCTTCGTAAAATGATGAATGCCGTAAATGAAATGTCCGCATAAGGCATCCGCGTCGATAAGCTCCTCGTTTAATTGAATGCCGTCCGTCAGCGTATGGAAATGAACGGTGTTCGGACAATTATCGGTGATCACCTGGGTAAAAGAGGAGCCGGCCGTTTTCGGAATATGCAAATAAAATAGCAGCTCGTTTGTCATGGTTCCATCTCTTTTTCGAGGCTTGGGCGGCCAAGCAGCCGGTTCCGAATGTAGGCCATCGTTTCGATAACCGATTCGGCTACGGAGCGTTCATCCGTCTTGAGTACAAGCTCTGCCTGAAGGGGCGGTTCGTAAGGGGCAGAAAGGCCGGTAAAATGTTTGATTTCCCCGGATCGTGCTTTTTTGTGCAAGCCTTTCGGATCTCGGCGCTCGCATTCCTCAAACGTGCATTGCACGTATACCTCAATAAAATCGCCCGGTTCACACGCTGCGCGTACGTTGTCCCGGTCTTGTCTGTAAGGGGAGATCGCGGCTACTATCGTTATCATGCCGGCATCGGCAAGCAGCTTCGCTATTTCGCCAATCCTGCGGATATTCTCCGACCGATCCTCCGGACCAAAGCCCAGATCCCGGTTTATTCCGTGCCGGAGATTGTCGCCGTCCAAAATATAGGTGCGGCAGTGCTGTTTATGCAGTTCATTCTCTATAGCCGCAGCTAAAGTGGATTTGCCGGAACCGGACAGGCCGGTCAGCCAAAGGATACAGCTCCGGTGACCATTCAGTCGCTCTCTGTCTTCTCGGGTTATTAAGGAGGTATGCCATTTGATATGTCTCTCATTCCTCTCTTTCATTCTTGCTGGCCACTCCTCTCGCATTTTGCTTTTACTACTAAACTATTCCAGATTATAGAAAAGGTTCGGAGAGGAGCTGCATCATAGAAAAAGCTGTCCTGCAATGCAGGACAGCTTTTTTCGCCAGTTTCTATTCCTTTAATCTTTCCGCTTCTTCTTCGCGCCCCGCTTGCTTGCGGTGAGCCAGACGGCTTGCGGCTGCAGCGGCAATTGCTCCAACGATATCATCCAGGAAAGTATGGATTTGACCGTCGTTCTTGTCATTCAGCTTTTTCAGAATACCCGGCTTCAGCTTATCGATATAGCCAAAGTTAGTAAACCCGATGCTGCCGTATACGTTAACGATGGAAAGAGCCAATATTTCATCGCATCCGTACAGGCCTTCGTCATTTCGGACCATCTCTTGCAGCGGAGCCATCAGCTTGCCTTCTTCCGCCAGAAGATCGAGCTGGATGCCGGTTAATACGGCATTCTGCACTTCTCTTTTGGACAGAACGGCTTCCACGTTAGCGATGCACTCGTCCAGCGTCAGTTCGGGATAATAATCCTTCTGAAGAAAATGCACGAGCTGTGCAATAGATGTTTTGGATACCCCGCGTTTGTCGAGCCATTCATTGGTGGCTTCCGCGACTTCGCGGCTGTTTAAGCTGTAAGTGACTTGTTTGAACAATTTCGTTAACCCCCTCAGATTTTGTGGACAAAACTGGTCTAAAAAAGGGAAGGGCTCGTATACATAGTACTACAAATCAACAAATGTACAAAGTCGCCGAACAGGCAATACACTATTTGGGAGGAAATTTCAATGACTCAAACAAGATGGATTCGCCGTGCAGCAATTTGCGGTGTGCTGGTTTTTCCCATTCTTGCAACAGGATGCGGCTTGATTTCGCAGGATGCGAAAGGAGAAATCGACCCGCCGCAGCAAACCGCATCAACAGGTAACGTAGATGGCACAAATACGGGACAGGCTGTTATGCCTGGACAAGATGAAGACTCCAACCTGACCGTGTATCTGGAAGACCGCAACGGTTACCTCGCTCCGGTGTCGCTGAAAGCTCCGCTTACGCAGAATGCGGTAGAGGAAGCCGGCAAGAAAGCTCTCGAAATTATGGTGGACGGGGGAAGCTTCGCAAGCCAGCTACCGGAAGATTTCCGTGCGGTACTGCCGAAAGGCACGGAAGTGAAGTCGCTTCACATCGATCAAAAAACGCAAATCGCTACGGTTGAATTCGGCGGAACGTTTACGGATTACCCTGCAACGGACGAGCGTACAATCGTTGAAGCCATTACTTGGACACTGACGGCAATGGGAGCAAAAGGCGTTGAAGTGTGGTATGACGGCGCGAAGCTGCCGGAAATGCCGCAGGGCGGCTTCCCGCTTGACGAGCCGCTTACGCGTTCCGTAGGGATCAACCTTGAGGCTGCTGACGGAGTCAACTATTTGAACTCCACGCCGGTAACTCTCTACTTCTCGTCGCAAACCGCCAATGACGAACAGTATTATGTCCCAGTTACGCGTTTGATTAACCGTACCGACGAGTCCTCCGCGCAAGCGGCTATGGAGCAGCTTATTACCGGCCCGCTGAACGCCAAGAATCTGACGGCGGTTCTTACTAACGATGTTGAAGTGAACAGCATCAAACAGAAGGATGATACGGTGACGGTAGATCTGAAGGATCAGGCTTTTGAGACGGGTCTCCCTGCTCCGGCCGAGATGCTCGAAGCGATCGTCCTGTCGATTACGGAGAACACTGGTGCCGCGCAAGTTCAAATTACGATGAACGGCCAGACGGTAACCGACGAGAATAACGTAGATTACAGCAAGCCGGTATCCCGTCCTCATCATGTCAATGCGATAAAAAGCTAAGAAACCATCTACTTTAAAAGCAGTCCCGTACTGGTCGCTCAGACCGGTCGGGACTGTTTTTTGTCGGAAAAGATGCTTTTCGCAGGCTGCTTTGGTAAAATAGGAAAGATTGCATAGCCAGTACATAAGCAAAAGCGAATGATTCAGGAGGAACCTAAGAATGCGGACAGACGGTCGGCAACCGAACCAGCTTCGGCCCGTTACGATAACGACAGGAGTTAACAAATATGCGGAAGGCTCCGTTCTGATTGAGGTAGGCGAGACAAAGGTCATTTGTACCGCCAGCGTTGAAGAGCGGGTTCCGCCTTTCATGAAGGGACAAGGCAAGGGCTGGATTACGGCCGAATATTCGATGCTGCCGCGAGCTACCCATACCCGTAATCATCGGGAGTCGGCAAAAGGGAAGCTGTCGGGCCGTACGATGGAAATTCAGCGTCTGATCGGACGAGCGCTTCGCTCTGTCGTGGATTTGCAGGCGCTGGGCGAACGGACGATTACCCTGGACTGCGATGTTATCCAGGCGGATGGCGGTACGCGCACAACGTCGATTACGGGCGCTTTCGTAGCGCTATGTCTCGCCGTTAACAAGCTGTCGAAAACAACGCAGTTTGCCAAATATCCGATTACGGCTTTTCTCGCCTCGGTTAGCGTTGGCGTTATTCAGGAGCGCGAGCTGCTGGATCTGAACTACGACGAGGATTCCAAAGCGAAGGTCGACATGAATGTGGTCATGACCGGAGAAGGCAAATTCGTCGAGCTGCAGGGCACGGGCGAAGACTCGCCGTTCTCGCGAGAAGAGCTGAACAAGCTGCTCGAGCTGGCGGAAGGCGGGATCGAGGAATTGATCGAGAAGCAGCGTTCGGTATTGGGAGAGATCGCGGACCGGATCGGAGGGTAACGAAATGGCTCAGCCTATATTGATCGCAACGAAAAACGAAGGCAAGGTTAGGGAATTCGCCCATGCTTTCGCGAAGCTTGGCCGGACGGTTGTCAGCCTGAACGAATATCCCGATTTCCCGAATATCGTGGAAGATGGCGATACGTTCTCCGCCAATGCCCGGATTAAAGCGAAAGCGGCAGGAGACGCGTTTCACGTCCCCGTGCTCGCCGATGATTCCGGCTTGCGGGTAAAGGCGCTTGATGGAGCGCCGGGAGTTTATTCGGCTCGGTACTCAGGAGAAGGCGCTACGGATGCTTCGAATAACGTCAAGCTGCTGGAAGAGCTGAAGCGCCTGAATGCGCCGGATACGGCCGAACCTCTTGCGGACGGCACGCGGCTGTTAAGCCCCGCGCAATTCGTCTGCGTGCTTGCCTTATACGATCCGGCAACCGGCGAGTTTATCGAGACGGAAGGCACGGTTGACGGCTATATTGCCGAACGGCCTCGTGGGGAAGGCGGATTCGGTTACGATCCGTTATTCTGGCTTCCTCAGCTTAACCGCTCGATGGCGGAGCTGTCCAAGGAAGAGAAGCAGGGGATCAGCCATCGCGGCAATGCTCTCGCTAAGCTGATCGAAAAGCTTTCCAATAAGTAACCATGAAAAAACGTCACCGGTTTAATCCGGTGACGTTTTTTCTCTCTCTTTTAAGGTTTGGTGAGCGGAGCGATCGAATGATTCTGGAGAAACAGGGTATATGCTTACGAAGTAGCTTTCTTGCAGAAAGCTTTTAAGTGTTCGCTTTTGTGAGGGGATTCCTACCTCTATTCCATTTAATCAGAGGAATCCACGAGCAATGGCGATCGGAAGAACATTCGAATGCGCAGCGATTATCACTTCACGCTAACTCCATACTCCTTCAGCCAAGTATTCACCTGATACAAATAAGCAAACAGCTGCGGTCCGGACATCAGCTGACCAAACCACGGTATATTCGATTTTGCCGAATCCGACTCGGCGAGCTCTCTGATCTTGCTTGCATTAATGAGCGGGAGCAGCGGAGAGGAAGGATCGTTTAATATATCCAATACAAGGCCTTTGACGGCCGCGAGATAATTCGGATTATGCGTTTTCGGATACGGGCTTTTCTTGCGCGTCAGCACGTCTTCGGGCAGCACGCCGCGTAACGCCCGGCGAAGGATACCCTTCTCGCGGTCGCCGGCCGTTTTGATTTCCCAAGGGATATTCCAGACATACTGCACGAGCCTGTGATCGCAGAACGGCACCCGCACCTCCAGCCCGGCGGCCATGCTCATCCGGTCCTTGCGATCGAGCAGAGTAGGCATGAAGCGGGTAATGTTCAGGTACGACATTTTGCGCATTTTTCGTACCGTCTCGGACTCCCCGTCCAGATGAGGCACCTCGGCAATCGCCTGCGCATAACGGTCGTTGATATAATCAATCGGCTTGATCCATGCCGCAACATCCGGCGCAAGAAGATCGGCCCGCATCGAAGAAGCAAGGGACCAAGGGAACGTATTGGCGCTTAGCGCTTCTTCGCGGTGGAACCACGGATAACCGCCGAAGATTTCGTCCGCCGCTTCACCGGAAATCGCAACGGTGGCCCCCTTTTTAATCTCGCGGCAGAACAGCAGGAGGGAGGCGTCGACGTCTGCCATGCCCGGCAAATCGCGTGCCAGCGTTGCATCGCGCAGCGCGCCAACCAGCTCCGGCGTATCGAACTGGATGGGATGATGGATCGTATCCAGATGGGAAACCATGCGCTCAATCCAAGGAGCGTCGCTGTTCGGCTGGAAGGCATGCGCCTTGAAATGCTTGTCGTTATCCCGGTAATCAACGGAATACGTGTTTACATTGCCTTGGCCGGTCTGCTCGTAATAACGCACGGCTAACGCGGTTAAGGCGCTGGAGTCGAGACCTCCGGAGAGCAGCGTCCCAACCGGCACGTCCGATACCAGCTGGCGTTCGGTAGTATCCTTCAAGAGCTCGCCTACATGCTCGGCGGTCGCTTCCACATCTTCTTCGTGTGGGATAGTCTCAAGGCTCCAATATTTCGTCTTGCGGACGCCGGAGCGGGTAACCGTCATGCATTGCCCGGGCAGCAGCTCCGTAATGTCTTTGTAGATCCCTTGGCCCGGCGTGCGGGCAGGACCGATGATAAAGATTTCCGCCAACCCTTCGGCCCCTACTTCGGCTTTGACAGCCGGATGGGCCAGAATGGCTTTTGGCTCGGAACCAAAAATAAAAAGTCCATCCGCAAAGCTGATGAACAACGGTTTGACGCCTAGTCTGTCGCGGGCCAGGAACATCTCCTGTTCGGTAACATCCCAAATTGCAAAGGCAAAAATGCCGTTGAACCGTTCGACGCAGGCCTTGCCCCATTCCATGTAAGACACCAGAAGAACTTCCGTATCGCAGTGGGTCGTAAAGGTTCTGCCGCGGTCCTCCAGCTCTTTCCTCAGCTCAAGCGCGTTGTAAAGCTCGCCGTTATAGACAACGACATATGTGTCATCGCCCGAGCGCCGAATCATCGGCTGAGCGCCATTCTCGGGATCAATAACGCTAAGCCTTCGGTGGCCAAGCGCGCAGTGGGATGAAATCCATGTACCCGACGCATCAGGTCCGCGCAGCGCTAATGTCTCGGTCATTTTGATCAGGCTGCTGCTGTCCTGGGTTAAATCCCGGGTCCAATCGATCCAGCCGGTTATTCCACACATAATCTCATTCCTCTCTTCTGCTGGACTCCTGTAGCGATAATATCCGTTATATGCGGAAAAAAGGGATAAAATGTCTGTCCGCCGGGGGATGCTAAAAGAGCATGTTTGTGAAAAGGAGCTGAGTATTCACCTATGTCAGGCGATGAGCGTAAAAAATATTATGTCTCGGTCCAGGCCGGGCAAATTTTGCGGGATCAGGGAGCGGCCTCCTACGAGCTGGAGGTTTTGGCAAACGATGAGGAATTTAATCAGCTGCAGGTGATGTTCGAGGATTTATCCAGCATGGATGAGGCGATAACCGGGCATTACAATTACGCGGTGGGAACGCTGCAGGACCTTCCAAGCGACAAACGGATGAATGCGGGGTACGATGCCATTCTCCGCGATATTTATCTGTTTATACACGAGCATGGAACCGAGACGACCAGGAAGCACGTAGAGGCGATGGGAATTTTGGATCCGGGCCGTCTATAAAATAGACCAACAAGGGATAATGACGCTCTCAGGAGAACATTATCCTTTTTTTGTAAGGGGAATGTCCGAAACTGACGGATTTTGTTACCTTTGTGATACCTTTATTGGGCAAGGAGTGGTACAATGGAAGGATAAAACTAGTATTAAGTTGGAGGCATCAAGCATTGCAAAAGTTAGTGTTTTTCGTAGGTGTGGCAGGCACAGGCAAGACAACCGTAGCCAGAAAAATTTCGGAGCGCATTCCGGCTGCTTTTCTGGACCGCGATACGGTAGGGGGACGTTTCGTTGAGGCGATGCTGGAACGCAACGGGCTCGACAAGAACGACCGGGATTCGGATTTCTACAAACAAAACCTTCGCGATTTGGAATACGACACAACCAAAGATATTTGCATCGAGAATTTAGCTGCCGGACAAAATGTGTTTATGATCTCTCCCTTTACGGCAGAGCTTAAAAATAATGCTTGGATCGAGGAAGTCATCTCGGGTGCGGGCCTGACGAGAGAGCAAGTGGACGTAAAAGTAATCGTGGTTACGCTGGAGAACATTGAGCTTCAGAAGAACCGCATTATCGGGCGCCAGACCGAACGCGACCAATGGAAGCTGGACAACTGGTCGCATTTCGAGAAACGCGTAGCCTTTGTGCCGGATATTCATTGGGATATCCCGCAATCTTCCATTCTTGTTTACGACAACAGCTGCGAAATGACGGACGAGCATGTAGAGACGCTTTATCAATTTGTTGCGAGCAAATCCGCAGCTACCGTATAAATCAACCAGAGACCCGCAGGCGCCTTGCAGAATAAGGCGCTGCGGGTCTCTTTCTCAATGCACCCACTCGACAACTTCATCTAAAGGACGCCGGGTTTGCGGATGTTTCGGCTCCGCAGCGCGGTATCCGAAAGTTACCATGACCGACAGGTCGTAAACTTCCTCGTCCAGGATGCCCGCATCCTTCAAAATAGCCGTAACCTTTTCTTTGTTGTATCCTTCCATCGGGCATGAATCGATGCCGATTTGCGCAGCGGCCGTCATCATGTTGGCAAGCGGAATATACGTTTGCTTGGATGCCCAGTCAATCAGCGTTCTTTCGTTATCAAGGATGCGAATATCATTCTCTTGGAAGTTCTTGTACGCCGAGGGAATGTGCTTGAATGCCTCATCCGACAAGCCCTTGATATTCTTGTAAATGTACTCGACGTATTTGGAATCGTATCTTACATCCTTGCGGGCAAGAAGAATGACGAAGTGGCTTGCGGTAGGGAGCTGTCCTTGTCCGCCGAAAGAAACTTCGCGGATCTTCATCCGGAGCTCTTCGTTCTGAACGACGAGGAATTTCCATCCCTCAAACCCGACGGAACTCGGAGATAGTCTTCCCGTTTCCAATATAAACCGAAAATCCTCGTCGGAGATTTTCCGGTCGGGATCAAATTGCTTCGTGGCATGCCGGAATGCGTATGCATCCAAAATTTCTTTCTTTTTTTGCGCAGTATTCACGATTTGTACGTTATTCATTATTAGTGCCTTCCTTCCATGTATCCGGTTATTGATCAACGCGTTGATAAATCAGATCTTACATTCCCGTATGCATGGCAACAAGTACGCACATTTTTGTAGGATAATATCAATATTGTGTGATAGTATTAAAAAAGATACTAAAGGATTGGCAAGGAAAAACAGCTTATAGTTTCAAAGCGAAGGAGTTTAATCATGGACAATAAAACGGATATCATTAATTTCGGTTGCCCGGTTACCGTTACGGTAGACGTCATCGGCGGCAAGTGGAAAGGCGTTATTCTGTACCATTTGACGGAAGGGCCTAAACGCTTTAACGAGCTGCGCAGACTCTTTCCCCGGATCACGCAGCGCATGCTTACGCTGCAATTGAGGGAACTGGAAAGCGACGGCGTCATCCACAGGGAAATTTACAAGGAGATACCGCCAAGGGTGGAATACTCGCTAACCGAGTTTGGCGAATCGTTAAGGCCGCTTATCGTACTGATGAGGGACTGGGGCGTGACCCATGAGAAAACCGTTCTGACCAATCGTGAAACCAACAACGTAATGATCAGGAATAGCGAGTCCATTAGCAGCTGCGGGGTTGAAGCGTAACGGAATTACGGCTTGCGGGGAATTCCTTGGGATGTGTCCGAAAACAACGCAAAAAACCCGCAATCCCTTGATGAACAAGGAATTGCGGGTTATTAACAGGCATAAAAATGGCGTCCCAGGAGGGATTCGAACCCCCGACCGCACGCTTAGAAGGCGTGTGCTCTATCCGGCTGAGCTACTGGGACACGTAAGAATGAGTATAGCATGTAGTTGATAAACTTGGCAAGCGGTTTTTTTTAAAAAGTCTTAAACCGTACCCGAATCAAATTCGCTTGGTAAATATAGCATAGGCGCGAATAGAAAATCAAGACTAAAGGGAAGTAAGTTTTTATATTTATAGGTTCCGTGATATAATCGAACGCAAGCAATAGGCAGACGAATGATGCGGTTTGACCGATAAGGCGGTGATACCATAACTACACCAGACAACGTATATTTATTTCCGAAGATGCTGGATCATTATCAAATTCAGCTCACGCGCATGCTGGAATCCGAGCAATACGGCGAAGCCAAAAACCTGCTCCGTTTCCTGCTGCAGTGCCGCGGCGAGGATGAACGGCATTACGAGGAATGGGGCAGCCTCCTTACCTGGCTGGAAATGGCCTTTCCGGGCTCCGAAGGCGCCGGTACGCCAAGCGGCGCGGACGAGGAAGTGGGAGAGAGCGAAGAGAGCTTCCGGGAGCAGCTCCTGAACCCGCCGGAGCAGGATGAGGCTTATATTAAGCAAGTGCTCTATATTATGGAGCATCATCCGATGATCGACCAGCAGATCCTGGCGCTGGAACGCGCGGCATACATACACTCGCCGGAAGTGGACCAGGTTATGCTGGACTGGCTTACGGGCTTGGACGGCAAGACCATTCACCCGGTTGTGCAATTCAAGGCTTTGCAATGCTTGAAGAAGCGGGAGATATCGGGAATTGTCATGCTTGACCGGATGGGCGAGAAGGTGGAGCTTGACATAGAGGCGACGCCGCTGGCGCTCGATGATTTTCCGCAGCCCGTCATCCGGATTCTGGAGCGGGTGGAAGCCGTGACGGAAGCGGACGATCCGACTCTTCCTCATTTTGCCAGGGAACTGTGGAAGGAAAGTCTCCAATTTCTGTATGGAACTTCGGCCTACCAGTGGATGCAGAGAGAGGACGACGAGACGGTCGACAGCTATGCGGCCGCGCTCCATTTAACCTTGCTGCTCACGGTTTACGGCTCCGCGAACGATGACGATATCCGCGAGGCTTACGGCATAACCGAACCATTGAGGTTCCGTTACGAGCAGGCATGCAGGACTCTTCGGCAGGTAGCTGCCATGCAGCAATCTACCGAAGATGATCATCAGCCTTGAAATGATGGCCAAGGTTGATTATAATAGAGTGGTTTATGAAGCGAATACTAATTGGCGTGATGCGTAATTTTGGAGGGGAAAGCATAAAATGAAAGCAACTTGGGAAAAAATAGACAAGAACCTCGTGTCGATCGACGTTGAGGTTGATGCTGAGAAAGTCGCTGCAGCACTTGATCAAGCATTTAAGAAAGTCGTTCAAAAGGTAAACGTACCTGGCTTCCGCAAAGGTAAAGTGCCTCGTGGAATGTTCGAATCCCGTTTCGGCGTGGAAAGCCTGTACCAGGATGCAATCGACATCCTGCTGCCGCAAGCTTACGAAGAAGCAGTTAAAGTGACGGAACAACGTCCTGTTGACCGTCCGGAAATCGACGTTGAACAATTCGCCAAAGGCCAATCGTTCAAATTCAAAGCTAAAGTTATCGTTCGCCCTGAAGTCACTCTCGGCGAGTACAAAGGTCTGGAAGTTCCATCCTTTGAAGCGACGGTTAGCGACGAAGAAGTTAACGCTGAACTGGAGCGCCTGCAACAACGCCACGCTGAGCTGACTGTTGTTGAAGAAGGTGCTGCTCAAAACGGCGACATCGCTGTAATCGACTTCGACGGTTATGTAGACGGCGAAGCATTCGACGGCGGCAAAGCGGAAAACTACTCCCTTGAACTGGGTTCCAACTCGTTCATCCCAGGCTTCGAAGATCAAGTTGTTGGCATGCAAACAGGCGACTTCAAGGATGTTGAAGTAACATTCCCTGAAAGCTACCATGCTGAGAACCTGGCTGGCAAACCAGCTGTGTTCAAAGTAAAACTGCATGAAATCAAACGCAAAAACCTGCCGGCTCTCGACGATGAGTTCGCAAAAGACATCAGCGAATTCGATACTCTTGAAGAGTACAAGCAGGATCTTGTCTCCAAGCTGAAAGAAAACAAAGAAGGCGAAGCGGAACGCAACCTTCAAAACGCTGTAATCGAAAAAGCGGCTGAAGCTGCCGAAGTAGAAGTACCGCAACCAATGATCAACACTGAAGTTGACTTTATGCTCCGCGATTTCGAGAACCGTCTTCGCATGCAAGGCATGAATATCGACCTGTACTACCAGTTCTCCGGCCAAAGCGAGCAAGTTCTGCGCGACCAAATGAAAGAAGACGCAGAAAAACGCGTTCGCAACAACCTGGTTCTGAATGCAATCGCTAAAGCGGAAAACATTCAGGTTTCCGAAGAAGACGTAAACGAAGAGCTCGAATCCCTGTCGAAAGCTTACAACCGTCCTGCGGCTGAGCTTCGCGACATCTTCGAGAAAAACGGTCAAATCGACAGCTTGAAAGAAGACATCGAGCTTCGCAAAACGATTGAATTCCTCGTTGAAAACAGCAAAACAGCAGAAGTTGCTGGAGCGTAATAGATCAATTGAATAAATAGGAAAAAAGGCACGTCATCGTCAGATACGTGCCTTCTTTTCACCCTACATAATGCAAGAGCCTTACCTGAAGAATGATCTTCAGTACATATCGAGCGATGCTCACCGTATACTGTATTATGGAAAAATGACATTGATCATTTGACGTGATACAATAGAAAACATGAACCAAAAAGCCATAATAGAAAAGAGGTTGGTCGCATGAATCTGGTACCTATCGTAGTAGAACAAACGAATCGCGGAGAACGGTCTTACGATATTTACTCGCGCTTGCTCAAGGACAGAATCATTTTTCTCGGGAGCGCTATCGATGATGACGTAGCAAACTCTGTTATCGCACAGCTGCTTTTTCTGGCGGCCGACGACCCGGAGAAAGACATCCACTTGTACATTAATTCGCCTGGCGGATCGGTAACGGCCGGCATGGCGATCTATGATACAATGCAATATATTAAGCCTGACGTATCCACGATTTGCATGGGCATGGCGGCAAGCATGGGCTCGCTGCTCCTTACTGCAGGCGCGAAAGGCAAACGCTTCGCCCTTCCGAATGCGGAAGTTATGATTCATCAGCCGCTTGGCGGCGTTCGCGGCCAGGCATCGGATATTAAAATCCACGCGGACTGGATCCTGAAGACGAAGCAAAAGCTGAATCAAATCTATGTGGAGCGTACCGGTCAGCCTTACGAGAAGATCGACCGCGATACGGACCGCGATAATTTCATGAGCGCGGAAGACGCTCTGAATTACGGTTTGATTGACAAAGTAATAACGACTCCGGTATCCTAAGGATTTAATCGAAGGGGTGAATATGGCATGTTTAAATTCAATGATGAGAAGGGCCAGCTGAAATGCTCGTTCTGCGGAAAATCCCAGGAGCAAGTACGTAAACTGGTCGCCGGTCCCGGCGTTTATATATGCGACGAATGCATCGAGCTCTGCACGGAAATCGTGGAAGAGGAGCTTGGGCATGAGGAAGAGCTTGATCTGAAGGATATTCCGAAACCAAAGGATATCCGCGCTATTCTTGATTCGTACGTAATCGGTCAGGAATTTGCGAAGAAATCCCTTTCCGTTGCGGTATACAACCACTACAAACGGATCAACTCGCAAAGCAAGATTGAAGACGTTGAGCTTCAAAAATCCAACATCCTGCTTGTAGGTCCTACAGGTTCGGGTAAAACGCTGCTTGCCCAAACAATGGCAAAAATTCTGAACGTACCGTTCGCGATTGCGGATGCAACTTCGCTCACGGAAGCCGGTTATGTCGGCGAAGACGTAGAGAACATTTTGCTGAAGCTCATTCAAGCTGCGGATTACGATGTAGAGAAGGCCGAGCGCGGCATTATCTATATCGATGAGATTGATAAAGTAGCGCGCAAATCCGAGAATCCGTCGATTACTCGCGACGTTTCCGGTGAAGGCGTGCAGCAAGCATTGCTCAAAATCCTCGAAGGCACGGTTGCATCCGTTCCACCGCAAGGCGGACGCAAGCACCCGCACCAAGAGTTTATTCAAATCGATACAACGAACATCCTGTTTATTTGCGGCGGCGCATTTGACGGTCTGGAATCGTTGATCAAACGCCGGATCGGCAAAAAAGTGATCGGTTTCAGCTCGACCGGCGAAGTTCAAAAGGACCTGAAGCCGGGCGAATACCTGTCCATGGTTCTGCCGGAAGACTTGCTTAAATTTGGCTTGATCCCAGAGTTCGTAGGCCGTCTGCCGGTTATTTCGACTTTGGAGCCGCTTGATGAAGCAGCCCTGATGCGTATTTTGTCCGAGCCGAAGAATGCTTTGGTGAAGCAATACCAGAAGCTGCTCGAGATGGATAACGTGAAGCTGGACTTTGAACCTGCCGCTCTGGAAGCAATCGCTAAAGAAGCGATCAAACGGAACACGGGCGCCCGCGGCTTGCGTGCCATTATCGAGGGCATTATGCTTGAAGTGATGTACGAAGTCCCTTCGCGCGACGACGTGAGCACTTGTCTCATTACGGAGAAAAACGTAAAAGACAAAATCATGCCGGAGCTGACTGCTAAAAAGGGCAAGAAGAAGGAAGAAAGCGCCTAAGTTCATTACCGTCATTGCCTCCACCCTTTGGCTGCGGATTTTTTCGCTCGTCAAAGGGTGGACTTTTGACGTTCATGGGAGAGATCATTTTATGTATTTGCGCAAGGATACTGTGCCGGTCAAAGTCGGCAACCTGACGATTGGCGGCAGCAATGAAGTCATCATTCAGAGTATGTGTACAACAAAAACGGCTGATGTAGAGGCTACAGTAGCCGAGATCCTGCGTCTGGAAGAAGCGGGCTGCCAGATTGTGCGGGTTACCGTCAACAATAAGGAAGCAGCCGATGCGATTAAGGAAATTAAAAAACGGATTCATATTCCTCTTGTTGCCGATATTCATTTCGACTACCGTCTTGCCCTTCAGGCGATCGAGAACGGCATTGATAAGGTCCGGATCAACCCGGGCAACATCGGCCGTCGCGAGAAGATTGAAGCTGTCGTGAAGGCCTGCAAGGAACGGGGCATTCCGATCCGAATCGGCGTTAATGCCGGCTCGCTTGAGAACCATTTGCTAGAGAAATACGGCTACCCTACGCCGGAGGCGATGGTGGAGAGCGCGCTCTTCCATATCGGCATTCTGGAGGAGCTGGATTTCCATGATATTATCGTATCGCTGAAGGCGTCCGACGTACCGATGGCGATTGCGGCTTACAGCATGGCTGCGGAGAAAATCAAGTATCCGCTGCATCTTGGCATTACCGAAGCCGGTACGCTTCATTCCGGTACCATCAAGAGCTCTGCTGGCATTGGCGCATTGCTCGCGATGGGGATCGGCAATACGGTTCGCATTAGCTTGAGCGCGGATCCGGTGGAAGAGGTGAAAGTTGCCCGCGAGCTGCTCAAGACCTTTGGTCTGATTACGAACGCGGCAACCCTTATTTCCTGTCCGACTTGCGGACGCCTCGATATCGATCTCTTCTCGATCGCCAACGAAGTGGAAGAGTATATCTCCAAGGTGAAGGTGCCAATCAAGGTATCCGTTCTTGGTTGCGCGGTTAACGGCCCGGGCGAAGCTCGCGAGGCGGATATCGGCATTGCCGGTGCACGAGGCGAAGGCATGTTGTTCCGTTACGGAGAAATGATCCGCAAAGTGCCGGAAGCAGAGCTTCTTAACGAGCTTAAGAAAGAAATCGACGAGATCGTACGCGTATTCGAAGCGACTGGCGAAATTCCGGGACGCAAAAATCATGCGCATGCATAACGAACTCTCTGCCATCTGATAAAAGAGGCATTCGGAAGCAACCCCATTCGACGGTTGCGGAGGAATGCCTCTTTTTTCTTCCGGAAGCGATTATTCCCTGCAGCAAGGGGCAATACTACCAATTACGTACTCTTTTGCCGGAATAGTTCGCTTTGAGAGGAGAAGATGTTAATGAGTTTAAGTATGGTTTTGATGCTGATCCAAGTTTTTTTTGCTGTGGTGATTGGTTTATATTTCTGGAATTTGCTGCGCAATCAGAAGACGAACCGCTCCGCGGTCGATCGGGAGTCGCGCAAGGAGATGGATAAGCTGCGCAAGCTGCGCTCCATCTCGCTGACCAAGCCGCTTGCGGAGAAAACACGGCCGCAGGCAATGCAGGATATCGTCGGGCAGACAGACGGTCTGCGCGCGCTTAAGGCGGCGCTTTGCAGCGCCAATCCGCAGCATGTCATTATTTACGGACCGCCGGGAGTCGGAAAGACGGCGGCTGCCCGCGTTGTACTGGAGGAAGCGAAAAAGAATCCTTCCTCGCCGTTTCTGAATGAAGCAAAGTTTACCGAGATTGACGCCACAACGGCCCGGTTCGATGAGCGCGGTATTGCCGATCCGCTGATCGGCTCCGTTCATGACCCGATTTATCAAGGAGCCGGGGCGATGGGCGTGGCCGGCATTCCGCAGCCGAAGCCGGGTGCGGTGACGAAGGCGCATGGCGGGATCCTGTTTATCGACGAAATCGGTGAATTGCATCCCATTCAAATGAATAAGCTGTTAAAAGTACTGGAAGACCGCAAGGTGTTCCTGGAGAGTGCTTATTACAATTCGGAGGATGCGAATATTCCGGTTTATATCCACGATATTTTCCAGAACGGTCTGCCGGCCGACTTCCGTCTTGTAGGCGCGACAACGCGTTCGCCGCAGGATCTGCCTCCGGCTATCCGCTCGCGCTGCATGGAGATTTATTTCCGTCCGCTGCTCGCAAGCGAGATTGCATCGATTGCCGAAAATGCCGTTAAAAAAATCGGCTTTGGTCCATGCCCGGATGCCGTGGACGTCGTGAAGAAATATGCGACGAACGGACGCGAAGCGGTTAACGTCATTCAGCTTGCAGCCGGTATTGCCTTATCCGAGAAACGGGATGCCATCACGGCAGCGGATGTGGAATGGGTTGTGAACAGCAGCCAAATTCCGCCTCGTCCGGACCGAAAAGTGCCGGAAGCGCCTCAGATCGGTTTCGTTAACGGCTTAGCGGTGTATGGTCCTAATATGGGAACATTGCTTGAAATCGAAGTCAGCGCTATTCCTGCGGCTGCCGGCAAAGGTCAATATACGATTACCGGCGTTGTCGACGAGGAAGAACTGGGAGGCGGTTCCCGGACGCTTAGACGGAAAAGCATGGCGAAGGGCTCGGTTGAAAACGTGCTGACGATGCTCCGCCGTTACGGACTGAACCCGCAGGACTTTGACCTGCATATCAACTTCCCTGGCGGCACGCCAATCGACGGGCCATCCGCCGGTGTTGCCATGGCAACGGCAATTGCCTCGGCGATCAAAGAGGTGCCGATTGACAATAAGCTGGCGATGACCGGCGAGGTTGGCATACACGGCAACGTGAAGCCGGTAGGCGGCGTGCTGGCGAAGGTAGAAGCGGCGTTCCAGGCTGGGGCGGAGACGGTTATTATACCGCGCGAGAACTGGCAGGCGATTTTTGCAGGTTTGGAAGGGCTGAAGGTCATTCCGGTAGACCGGGTTGACGAGGTGTTCAGATATGTCTTCCCAATTGGCGAAACCGTTGTCGCAGAGGTTGAAAACCATGTCGGTTCCGATCTTTTTATCGCTTCAGGGGTTCCCTATTTGCAGGCGGATTCCGTGGAATGATAAAATAGGGTATTCGAAACAATTGGAGGTGCTGGTGTGGGATCCGGAAAAACAAAAGGCCGTCGGCTTCCCCTGCTTCCTTTAAGGGGGCTGCTTGTATATCCCAGCATGGTGCTCCACCTTGATGTGGGAAGGGACAAATCGGTGCGGGCGCTGGAGAAATGCATGATCGACGATCATATGATTCTTCTGTGCTCGCAATCCGAAGTCAATATCGAAGAGCCTACAGAAGACGATATTTACCGCGTCGGCACCATTGCGAAGGTCAGACAGATGCTGAAGCTGCCCAACGGTACAATCCGCGTGCTTGTTGAAGGCGTTGTAAGAGCCGAGGTAGTGGATTACGTGCCAAATGAACAGTTTTACGAAGTAACGGTGCTCGAGCTTCCTGAGCCGGAGACTGACGATCCCGAAGTGGATGCGCTTATGCGGTCGGTACTCAGCCAGTTCGAGCATTATATTTCGCTATCGAAGAAGGTTACGCCGGAGACGCTTGCGGCGGTATCGGATATCGATGAGCCGGGCAGGCTGGCCGATGTCATTACAAGCCATTTGTCGCTGAAGATCAAGGATAAGCAGGATATTCTCGAGACCATCGATGTTCGGGAGCGTCTTGAGCGTTTGCTTGATATCCTGAACAACGAGCGCGAGGTGCTTGAGCTCGAACGCAAAATCAACCAGCGCGTCAAAAAGCAGATGGAGAAGACGCAGAAGGAATATTATTTGCGCGAGCAGATGAAAGCGATCCAGAAGGAGCTTGGCGAGAAGGAAGGGCGCGCCGGCGAGGTCGAGGAGCTACGCAATCAACTAACTGAAGCGGGAGTTCCCGACAATGTGCGGGAGAAAGTCGAGAAGGAAATCGATCGTCTGGAAAAAATGCCCGCAACGTCCGCCGAGGGCGGCGTTATCCGCAATTATATCGATTGGTTATTAGCATTGCCTTGGAGCAAGCATACGGAAGACGACTTATCCCTAAGCAAGGCCGAAGAGATCCTGAACAACGATCACTACGGCCTGGAGAAGCCGAAGGAGCGCGTGCTTGAATATTTGGCGGTCCAGCAACTGGTGAAGAAGATGAAAGGGCCGATCCTTTGCCTCGTAGGGCCTCCGGGTGTCGGCAAAACCTCTCTTGCCCGTTCGATCGCCAAATCGCTTGACCGCAAATTCGTTCGAATCTCGCTGGGCGGCGTTCGCGACGAAGCGGAAATCCGCGGTCACCGCCGTACGTATGTAGGCGCTATGCCCGGACGGATTATTCAAGGGATGAAGACGGCGGGATCCTATAATCCGGTCTTTCTGCTTGACGAGATCGACAAGATGGCAAGCGATTTCCGCGGAGACCCTTCATCCGCGCTGCTTGAGGTGCTTGATCCGGAGCAGAATAATACGTTCAGCGACCATTTCATCGAAGTGCCGTTTGATTTATCTAACGTGATGTTTGTCACGACGGCCAATTCGCTGCACAACATTCCGCGTCCGCTGCTCGACCGGATGGAAGTGCTTTACATTCCGGGTTATACGGAGCTGGAGAAGCAGCAGATCGCGGAACGTTATCTTTTGCCGAAGCAGCGCAGGGAGCATGGACTGTCGGAAGATCAGCTTGTCGTTGAGGATGAAGTGGTCTTGCAGCTGATCCGCGAATATACGCGTGAATCCGGCGTACGGAATTTGGAGCAGCAGATCGCCGCTTTGAGCCGGAAGGCCGCGAAGCATATTGTATCGGAGGGCTCCAAGTCCCGGGCAGGCAGCAAGGAGAGGGGCGAAGGCGATTTGGCCGGTCAGCCTTATGAAGCTCCCGAGCTGAATACGCTGGAGGCTGCTTTCGGCGCAGACGATGTTGCGGAAGAAGCCGAGGCTAAGCAAGACCAAGCGGTGGTTTCGGCAGTGACATTGACGGTAACGCCGGAGCTGCTGAAGGAATGGCTTGGACCTGCGAAGTTCCGCCATGGCACGGCCGAGGTCGAGAACCAGATTGGTGCCGTAACAGGCCTCGCTTGGACCGAGGTTGGCGGAGATACGCTGGTGATCGAGGTAACGGTTATGCCGGGCAGCGGCAAGCTTACCTTGACCGGCAAGCTTGGCGACGTGATGAAAGAATCGGCGCAGGCCGCATTCAGTTTTACGCGCTCCAAGGCCATTGAGCTTGGTATCGATCCCGAATTCCATGTGAACAAGGATATCCATATTCATATTCCGGAAGGCGCGATTCCCAAAGACGGACCATCTGCCGGCATAACGATGGCAACCGCTTTGATCTCCGCCCTGACGAACCGGTATGTATCGAAGGAAGTCGCAATGACCGGCGAGATTACGCTGCGCGGCCGCGTGCTTCCGATTGGCGGCTTGAAGGAAAAATCGCTCGCCGCTCACCGGGCAGGCATCCGAAAGGTGCTTCTGCCGAAGGATAATGAACGCGATTTAAGCGATATTCCGGACAGCGTACGCAGTGAAATGACTTTTGTTCCTGTCAGCCATATGGACGAAGTTCTGCAGCATGCGCTGCTGCCGGTTAACACCGAAGAGAAAGCAGGAACAGTAATCGGATGAAAATTACCCAATCAGAATTTATCATAAGTGCAGTAAGACCTTCGCAATATCCAGTTGACGCCTTGCCAGAGATTGCTCTGGCAGGGCGTTCCAATGTCGGCAAATCGTCGCTCATTAACAAATTGATCTTGCGTAAAAACCTGGCGAGAACAAGCTCGCAGCCCGGCAAGACGCAGCAGCTTAACTATTATCGCGTGAATGACATGGTCTATTTCGTCGATTTTCCCGGCTATGGCTATGCGAAAGTATCAAAAACGCAGCGAGAGCTGTTCGGGCAAATGATCGAGACTTATATTCGCGACCGCAAGGAACTGAAGCTGCAGCTTCTCGTTATCGATATGCGCCATGCTCCGTCAAAGGACGATGTGCTCATGTATCATTGGCTTAAGCATTACAACGTGCCGACCTGCATCGTCTGCACGAAAGCGGACAAAATCCCGAAAGGCAAATGGGACAAGCATGTAAAGGTTATCAAAGAGACGCTTGAGGCGGATCCGCGCGACTCGCTGGTCATGTTTTCTTCGGAGACGGGGCTTGGCCGCGAGAAGCTGTGGGAGGTCATTAACGGAGCGATTGGGCATATAACGGAGATAGATCAATAACTTCCTCTATAATGCAGAGGATACAGCAAGAAATACAGCTTTCCTCGTGAAATCTACGGGATTTTTCAGAAATATGCGAGAATATCGAGGCTGAACGGCAGGAATAAAAAGCTCTGATCACGTATAATATACTTAGGCATTAAGAACAAAAGCGCAAGTTTAAAGAATTGAGGAGATTTTTATGGCTCAGCGGCTAGCCACAGAGTATGTAAGTGCCAAACTGCAATTGACGAGCGATGAGATGAAGCAATTTATTCGGTTTTTCGATGACCAGCAGGTATGCATGAACGTAAAGGTCCTCGATAACGGAAACCAGGAGCTGGTTCTCGAAGACGTAGCAGGGAAGGAAGAAGTCACACTGACGTTTGAACGTCAGCAAGACCACTATGTATGTGAACTCTCTTGCCGCCTGATTCAACCCAAGCTGACCAACGCCATGCGCAAAGCCGTAACGGCTTTCCGTGGAGACGCAGTTGTTAATCGTATCTACAGCCATTATACGATGATCTACCATTATACAAATGGCAGCGTCCGCAAAATCGTTGAAAGCACATCGTCGGGCACACGGGTCGTATTCGAATACAAGGATACGGTCGGCCAGTTGGAGCGTGTGTTCCGGAGCCGCTTGATCGAACGTGAAATCGAGCTGGTCAACAACGCGATTAACGAGTTGCTTGACCTGCGCAATCAAACGAAGGACCGCCTGCAGATTGCCGGCATCGACGAAAGACTTGCGATGCTGACCAAGAAGTTGTTTGTATTTGAAGCTTAACCGATAAGCCTTGAACCTGGGAGCCGCCGAATGCGGCTTCTTTTTTTGCTTTTGTTCACAAAAAAATGATATCGGAATGGACGCATCGCAAGGTACCGAAACCGCCTCACCTACATACTGTGTATACGGGATTAAAGCGGAAAAAAGTTTTCGTTTCTTCCCGAAAAAAAGGGTTGCAATTCTGCCCAATAGATGTTATTTTTAATCTCGTTGAAAACATTGGTCTAAACAAAATAGGAACCAGGATTCACTCAGGACATGGTTATGTTGCGAGAGATTATTCCCTCGGGAAGTGAATGACGTAGGTCCTAGCGGATGAAATTTTTTTAAACATTTTATTCCTAGGAAGGGGGAACCGGAAGATGGAATATTCAACTTTCGGAAGACACGTTGCTGTTGATACTTGGGGAGTAGACTTTGATCTGCTGAACAACGCTGAATTTTTGCAAGCCCAAATGGTGGAGGCTGCTGAAGCATGCGGCGCTACCGTATTATCGGTGCAATCGAAACAATTTGAGCCTCAAGGAGCAACAGTACTTGTATTGCTGTCGGAGAGTCATCTCTCGATTCATACGTATCCTGAGAAAGGATTCGCCGCTCTCGACTGCTACACATGCGGTGAAACTGTGGATCCACAGCTTGCGATTGACTACATGATCGCTGTACTGAAGCCAACGACTACTCATGCTAAGAAGCTTGTTCGCGGCATGGGCGAGTTGAAAGTAGAAGAACCAAAAATGCAACAAGTTGAGCTTGTTTAAGCTTTTAAATTGAAAAGATATAGAGATAACCATAGACCTCGGTCCATGGTTATTTTCTTTGTAGAAACAGGGAATAATGGCAATGAGGGTTTTCAAACATTATTCATAAATGAAGCCAATATGAAGCCGTACGGCTTGTCGAACTATGTTATAATCATTCTAAAGTTAATTTTGAAGAAAGGCAGGTGAACGCGCATGCACATTATCGTAGTCGGCTTGAACTACCGGACCGCTCCCGTTGAAGTAAGAGAACGGTTTGCGATTGCCGAGAAAGAATTGCCGGAAGCATTGAAACAGCTGATGAACACGAGCAGCATTATGGAATGTGTCATTGTTGCGACCTGCAATCGTACCGAGCTGTATGCGGTAGTGGACAGGCACCATCTGTGCGGGCATTATATCCGCAGCTTTATGGAGCAGTGGTTCAAGCTGCCTAGAGAGCAGTTCACTAACCATTTATATATGCATGAGGATGACAAGGCTATCGAGCATCTATTCCGGGTAACAAGCGGGCTTGATTCGATGGTGATCGGCGAGACGCAAATTCTGGGACAAGTAAAAGATGCTTTTGCGCTTGCGCAGCAGCAGAAGATGACAGGAACCCTGTTCAACATGCTGTTTAAACAAGCGGTTACGATGGCCAAGCGTGCTCATTCGGAGACAACGATTGGAGAATCGGCGGTATCGGTCAGCTATGCGGCCGTTGAGCTTGGCAAGCGGATTTTTGGCCAGTTCAGCAAGAAGACGGTTATGGTCATCGGCGCCGGCGAGACTGGCGAGCTTACGGCGAAGCATTTGTATGCGAATGGCGCTGACCGCGTTATTGTGGTGAACCGTACGTATGAAAGAGCAGCCCAGCTGGCGGAGAAGTTTAACGGGATTGCCTGCTCGATGGAAGACGCGGCAAGCAAGCTTCATGAAGCGGACATTGTGATCAGCTCCACGGGAGCGGATGGATATGTACTGGAACGCCAAGCGGTAGCCGAAGCGATGAAGCGCCGAAAGTCGAAGCCTTTGTTCATGATCGATATCGCCGTTCCGCGCGATCTCGATCCGGCGATTGCCGCGGTCGAGAACGTGTTCCTGTACGACATTGACGATTTGGAAGGTATTGTAGCAAGCAATATCGAGCAGCGCCGGAAGGAAGCGGAGAAGATCGAAACGATGATTGAACAAGAATCGGAGCAGTTCGAGCAATGGTACAAGACGCTTGGCGTTGTTCCTTTAATCCGTGCGCTCCAGACAAAGGCTGCCCACATTCATGAAGAGACGCTTAACAGCCTGACGAACAAGCTGCCGGATCTGGACGAGCATGAACTGAAGGTAATCCGCAAGCTGACGAAGAGCATTGTGAACCAGATGATGCAAGATCCGATCCTGCGGATTAAAGAAATGGCCGGAGAGAAACATTCCGAGGAAGCAATGGATATGTTCGTTAAGTTGTTTGCGCTTGAAGATGAGCTGGCCCAGTCGAAACAAGCTGAAGCAGACACGGCGTCTGCGGCGAAAAAGAAAACGATGCCTGCACGTCCGGCAGCTTCGGCACTGGCGTCCATCCTTCGATAACAGCGCGCTACCCGAATAATCGCGAAGGGCGGCAAGGTGGAAGCTTATGTTTTTTACGCAAAAGTGGCTTTACGACGCGATACTTTATATTTACGCCCTGAGCCTTCTGTTTTACTTCTCCGATTTCATGGATGCGAACCGGAGAGCGAAGCGGATTGGAACAGGGCTCCTTATTTTTGTATGGATATTGCAAACCGTCATTCTGGTGAGCCGGCTCGTGACCCATTTCGAGATAACGGCAATTTCGTCCTTTGAATATTGGCTAGGCTTTTCGTGGCTGCTAGTTACGATATCCCTGGTCATCAGCCAGTTTTTCAAAATCGAGTTTCTCGTCTTTCTGGTTAACATCATCAGCTTCTCCGTGCTGGCGCTTAACTTGTACAGCCGGCCTGGAATGGATGAACAGTTTGGAGTTTCGCAGGCGATGCGCGACTTGCTCCTTGTACATATTAGTTTGGTGCTATGCGCATACGCATCGCTGACGATAGGATCCATCTTCGCGGGGATGTACCTGTTCCTGCACAAGCAGCTGAAAGGGAAACGATGGACTCCGTTCACGCGGAGGCTGCCAAGTCTCGATAGGATTGAACGTTTCTCGGATAGGGCGATTATCATCGGAGTGCCGCTGCTTGCGATGTCCTTATCGGTTGCCGTTACCGTGCTGCTTGCGGAAGGACGCCCGCAGCTGCTGCTTGACTGGAAGGTTCTAACCTCGTTTGCGACTTTGATCTTTTACGTCAATTATATTATTCAAAGGGCGATGCTGAGACGTCCAGGCACTCAGCTTGCAAGACTTCATCTGATTGCATTCGTTATGTTGATTATTAATTTGTTATCCAGTTATTTGTCGACGTTTCACTAGAAGAGGGGATGCGCATGAACGGCTATTACCCGGTAATGCTTCAGCTTCGCGGCGAACGTTGCGTCATCATAGGCGGCGGACGGATTGCCGAGCGCAAGGCGATAGGCCTCATGGAGGCGGGAGCGGATACCGTCATTCTTGTCAGTCCGCGGATTACCGCCCGGCTGCAGGAGCTTGTCGCCTGCGGATCTCTTCAGTGGAATTGCCGGACCTATGAGCCGGAAGATGCGACTGATGCCCGCCTGCTGTTTGCCGCTACGGATGATTCCGGTCTTAACCGACGGATCGCTGACGATGGCAGGCGGGCCGGAGCTTTGGTTAACACGGTTGATGGGGACGCAGGAAGAGGGTTTCTGAATCCTTCGGTAGTACGCCGCGGGGATCTGTTGATTGCCGTCTCCGCAACTGGCGCAAGCCCGGCTCTCTCTGCAAGGATTAAGCGGGAGCTGGAACGGCAATACGGCGAAGAATACGGATATAGCGTGGAGCAGCTCAGGCGGCTGCGCGATTACGTGAAGGCTGATGTCTCTGAGCCTGGCGAGAGGGAAACGCTTCTAAGGCTTGCCGCCGAAGAGGTGCCGCTCCGGGATCATGCGGACATGGAGCCGAAAGCTTGGGTAGAACGACTTCGGGCAAAGAGGCCCTTGGATTGACGACGGGAGGAAGACAATAATGGGAGCTCATGAGAATGGACCGCGTACAATCGTGGTAGGGACACGCCAGAGCGCGCTTGCGTTGACGCAGACGGGTCAAGTCATTGACGAGTTGAAGCGAATCAGCGAGAAACACGGGTTTGATTACCATTTTGAAATTCGGAAAATTGTGACGAAGGGTGACCGCATTCTGGATGTCACGTTGTCCAAGGTTGGCGGAAAGGGCTTGTTTGTAAAAGAGATCGAGCAGGCCCTTCTTGACGGCGAGATCGACATGGCTGTCCACAGCATGAAGGATATGCCTTATGAGCTGCCGGAAGGACTGATGAACGGCGCAACTCCGAGACGGGTTGATCCCCGCGATTGCCTGATTATGAAGCAGGGGAGCTCGCTTGATGATCTGCCGGCCGGCGCGCGTGTCGGAACAAGCAGTCTGCGCCGCTCCAGCCAGCTTAAAAATATACGCCCGGATCTTGAGCTTGATTCCATCCGCGGCAATATCGATTCGAGGATCCGGAAGCTGGAGACGGAAGGCTTTGACGCGGTTGTACTGGCCGCGGCCGGTCTTACCCGCATGGGCTGGGAGGACCGAATCTCGGCGTTTATCCCCGTTGATCTGTCGATCCCGGCGGTTGGACAAGGAGCGCTTGGCATCGAGTGCCGTACGGCGGATGCCGGGGTGCGCGAGCTGCTCGATTTGCTGAATGATACCGAAACCTCGCTGTCCGTCCGCGCGGAGAGAAGCTTCCTGGGCGCGCTAAACGGCGGCTGCCAGGTTCCGATCGGCGCTTTTGCCGTGGTGCACAAGAAGTCCGGGGAAGAGAGCTTCGACAACGCCGAGCTTGAGCTGACCGGCATGGTTGGCTCTCCTGACGGAGAAGTGATGCTGAAGGAAATCCGGAAGGGAACCGATCCGGAGCAGCTGGGCCGCGATGTTGCGGAGGCATTGAAGGCAAGAGGCGCGGATCGCATTTTGGCGGAATTCGGGGGATAACGCGATGAATAAAGGAGTTGTCTATCTCGTTGGCGCCGGACCGGGAGATCCAAAGCTTATTACGGTCCGCGGACTGGAATGTCTGAAGCGAAGCGACGTTGTTGTTTATGACCGCCTGGCGAGCCCAAGGCTGCTTAGATATATGAAGGAAGGTGCCCGTAAAATTTACGTCGGCAAGCTTCCTGACCGCCATACGATGAAGCAGGAAGAGATTAACCAGCTGCTTGTCGATCTGGCTTTGGAAGGGCATACGGTCACAAGGCTGAAAGGCGGGGATCCGACGATCTTCGGCCGTGTCGGCGAGGAAGCGGAATTGCTGCAGGAGAATGGCGTATCGTTCGAGATTGTTCCGGGCATTACGTCGGCAATCGCGGTGCCCGCTTATGCCGGTATTCCGGTGACTCACCGGGACCTAGCTTCTTCCTTGTCCATTGTTACGGGGCATGAGAGTCCGGAGAAACTCGACCGCTCCATCCATTGGGGCAAGGTGACCAATGCGACGGGCACCCTTATTTTCTTGATGGGTGTAGCCAAGATCGGTTATATCGCCGAGCAGCTTATCCGCCACGGCAAGCCGGGAACAACGCCGGTTGCCCTTATCCGCTGGGGGACCCGCGTGGAGCAGCAGACGATTGTCGGCACGCTGGAGTCGATTGAACGGATCGTGAAAGAGGCGAACTTCCAGCCGCCGGCGGTTATTGTTGTCGGCGATGTGGTACTCCAGCGGGACAAGCTGAAATGGTACGAGCAAAAGCCGCTCTTTGGGGTGCGTGTGCTTGTCACGCGGGCCAGGGCACAGGCCAGCGACTTGGCTGACCGGATTGAAGAGCTTGGCGGCGAGCCTTGCGAACTGCCGGTAATTGAGACGCGCGAGCCCCGGGAGGAGGCTGCTGCCGAAGCGATCCGTATCGCTCTTGCGGATGCGGAGTCGTATAATTGGATCATGTTTACGAGCGTGAACGGCGTGGAGTACTTCTTCAACTGGCTGGATCGCTTTAACGTGGATATCCGGCGCTTCCATGCCGCCCGTATTGCGGCGGTTGGTCCACGGACTGCGGAAGCTCTGCGCAAGCGTGGCTTGATTGCGGATCAGCTGCCGGCCAAGTTTCAGGCAGAAGGATTGCTCGAACAGCTGGAAGGCCAGCTGAAGCCGGGAGAGAAGGTTCTTCTCCCGCGTGGCGATCTCGCGCGCGAGATTTTGCCGCTTGAGTTGAAGGCTAAGGGTCTTGTCCCAATTGAGTTGGATGTTTACGAGACGGTGATTGCGGATTCGCAGGATGAGCAGGCGTTTGAATGGATCCGCAATCGGGAAATTCACGCGATTACATTCACCAGCTCCTCGACGGTAACGAATCTGCTTGAGGTGCTTCGAAGGAACGGATTCGAGGATCCGGTCGCGCAGCTGACCGGCATCGATGTGGCCAGCATTGGCCCCGTGACTTCGAAGACGGCCTCCGAAGCCGGACTTTCCGTTACAATTGAACCGGAGGATGCTACAATCGAAGCACTGGTTGAAGCGTTGGTTCAGCTTCAAATCACCAAACGTTTGAAGGCTGATCCGTCTTAATTACCGGCAATTATCGCATACCCATCGCATCGCTAGCAGGATTAGAGGAGGAATTTGAAATGGCATTTCCCATTGTGAGACACCGCAGATTGCGTCAATCGGCCGCTATGCGCAATATCGTACGCGAGACCGTACTGACGGCGAATGATTTTATATATCCGATCTACGTGAAATACGGGACGAACATCAAAGAAGAGATTAGCTCGATGCCCGGCGTATACCGCTTCTCCCTTGATCTTCTGGAAGCGGAGATCCGCGAGATTACTTCTCTTGGCATTCAAGCGATTATGCTCTTTGGTTTGCCTGACCATAAGGATGCTGAAGGTACTTCGGCCTATGATCCGAACGGAATCGTTCAGGAAGCTACGCGCCTGATCAAGAAATGGGCGCCTGAGCTGATCGTTATGGCGGATACTTGTCTCTGCCAGTTTACCGATCACGGACATTGCGGCATGGTGCATTTGGATGAAGCTACGGGAACGGCGGTTGTGGATAACGATCCTTCGTTGTCGCTGCTCGTTCGCTCGGCCGTTTCCCAGGCGGAAGCGGGTGCGGACGTGATTGCTCCATCGAACATGATGGACGGTTTTGTATCGGCTATCCGCGAAGGACTGGATGAAGCGGGCTTCAGCCATGTTCCGATTTTGTCGTATTCGGTTAAATATGCTTCCGCCTTCTACGGTCCTTTCCGGGATGCAGCGAAGTCCGCGCCGCAGTTCGGCGACCGCAAGACGTATCAGATGGACCCGGCTAATGCCCGCGAAGCTTTGCGCGAAGCGGATTCCGACGTGTTCGAAGGCGCGGATATGCTCATGGTCAAGCCTGCCCTTTCTTACCTTGATATCGTTCGCCAGCTTCGCGACAGCTTTGATCTGCCGATCGTTGCTTACAACGTAAGCGGTGAGTATGCCATGGTGAAAGCCGCTGCGGCAAACGGTTGGATTGACGAAAAGGCGATTGTGCTTGAGAAGCTGATCAGCATGAAGCGCGCCGGCGCGGATCTGATCATTACTTACCATGCGAAGGATGCTTCGCGCTGGCTGAGAGGAGAATAACGAAGGATGAGCAGATCGATTGGCAATAGACGCGATGACCGTTCGAGAGAGGCTTTCGCCCGTGCGAAGCAGGTGCTTCCCGGCGGCGTGAACAGCCCGGTGCGCGCATTCAAATCCGTAGGTCTTAACCCGGTTTATATGGATCACGGAAAAGGCAGCCGCGTATATGATATCGATGGCAACAGCTACATTGATTATGTGGGATCCTGGGGACCGCTCATCATGGGGCATGCCCATCCCGAAGTGATCGAAGCGATTAAGAAAACCGCGGAAAAAGGAACAAGCTTTGGCGCGCCAACCGAGCTGGAAACTCTGATGGCCGAGCTGGTCGTTGAACGCGTTCCATCCGTTGATATCGTCCGTATGGTTAACTCCGGTACGGAGGCGACGATGAGTGCGCTGCGTCTTGCGCGCGGTTATACGAAGCGCAGCAAAATTTTGAAATTTGAAGGCTCCTATCACGGGCATGCCGACAGCCTGCTTATCAAAGCCGGCTCAGGCGTAGCCACGCTTGGCCTTCCGGACAGCCCCGGCGTTCCCGAAGGCGTGGCCTCACAAACGATAACCGTTCCATATAACGATCTGGAATCGGCTAAGCTGGCCTTCGAAAAATTCGGCGAAGAGATCGCCTGCATTATCGTCGAGCCCGTAGCGGGCAATATGGGAGTTGTCCCGCCGCTGCCGGGCTTCCTGCAGGGGCTCCGCGAGTTGACGGAGCAATACGGCAGCCTGCTCATCTTTGACGAAGTTATGACCGGCTTCCGCGTCAATTACAGCTGCGCGCAAGGTCTGTACGGCGTTACGCCGGACTTGACCTGCTTCGGCAAAGTGATCGGCGGCGGTCTGCCAGTTGGCGCTTACGGCGGCAAACGCGAGATCATGGAAATGATCGCGCCAAGCGGTCCGATCTATCAAGCCGGCACCTTGTCCGGCAACCCGCTTGCAATGGCAGCCGGCTATACAACGTTGAAGCTGTTAACGAAAGAAACTTACGAGCTGCTCGAGCGTCAAGCCGTCCGTCTGCAGCTCGGCTTTGAGAAAAATGCCGCCAAGCATGGCATTGCAACAACGATTAACCGGGTTGGTTCGATGGTATGTCCGTTCTTCACCGATACGCATGTCATTAACTTCGAGACCGCCAAGACGTCTAATCTTGAACAATTCAAAGCTTACTTCTCTGCGATGCTTGATCTGGGCGTAAGTATTGCTCCTTCGCAGTTTGAAGGCATGTTTGTGTCCGCCGTCCATTCGGACGAGGATATCGATGCAACGATTGCCGTCCATGACCAGGCACTTGCAAGCTTATAAAATGTAGAACGGGAAGGTTTGATATCCATGCATAAACGTCCTTATCGACGCGAGGGGCAATGGCTTTCGCTTCTGCCGGCGGATTTGGCCGGGCAGACGACAGGCAAGGATTCGGCTTCCGGGCAGCTAACGGAGCAGCTTTCCATTCCGGAGGCCGGCAGTCATCCGCATCTTGTGCGGCAATGGCTGCTGGCCTGTTCTTTATTTCCGGCAAAATGGATTAACCGTCTGTTCTCGGTTGGCGGTATCGGTTGGGAGGGAGAGAGGATTCGCCTCCTAGCTTTCCCGCCGATAGACCCCGTCTCGGATCCGTTATACCGCAAAGCAAAGAGCGGCGGCTATTCCTCTCTAACACAGGCAGCGGAGGTCCTCTATGAGGATGACTTCTGCCTTGTCCTTAACAAGCCAGCGGGTATGCCGGTTCACGAATCCCATGCCGGTCAGACCGGTACACTGGATGAAGCGGTGGCGCGATGGCTGCTGGAGCAAGGGGATCCGCTTCCCGTCCGGCATATTCATCGTCTGGATGACGATACATCCGGTCCGGTGCTGTATTCGAAGAATGATCTAGCCCAATGGGTGCTGGATGAAGCCATGCGCGAGAAACGGATTGATCGGCGTTATCTTGCCGTCGTCCAAGGAAAGGTGAAAAAGCCGTCCGGCACGATTAATGCTCCGATCGGCAAAGACCGTCATCATTCTTCAAGGCGACGCGTAACGCCCGGCGGCGATCCGGCTATTACCCACTATGAAACCATTCGCGCTTTTTCGGATGCTACTCTTGTCCGTTTGCGTCTGGAAACCGGCAGAACCCATCAAATTCGCGTGCATATGAGCCATCTTGGCCATCCCTTGCTTGGCGACAAGCTGTACGGCGGAGATACGAGACTGCTGCAGCATCAGGCGCTCCATGGCGAACGGCTGCTTTTTCCTCATCCATGGACGGGTGATTTCGTAGAAGCGGCCGCAGCGGAGCCCGAATGGCTTGCGAATCTTCTTGACAAGCTGGGCAGACGGACAAATTGATAGTCATGCGCCTTATTTCCGCGCCATATAGATAGTAGTGAATGTAACTTTAGCCCAAGCTTTAGGCATTTGCTTTTCATTTATGGTATTGGGAGGGAGGATATCGCGTGACAGATCAATCCAAAGGCTTGCGATTTGATTTGTATGAGCGTATTCATTTGCCGGATGAGGTAGCGGCGATTGACGAACTGGAGGAAATTGAGCTAACCCCGCGTATTCAGGTGATTGAGCAGGGTGATCATGCGGTGCTGAAAGGGCAACTGCTCTTAAACGGCGTGTATCGCGGCCAATCGGACGGAGGAAGCCTGCAGACGCTGGAGCACTGGATTCCGGTCGAAATTACGCTGCCGCTCAACCGGGTATCTCGGCTTGACGACATTTCGGTAGAAATCGATAATTTTGACGTAGATTTATTGTCCGCGCGGACGCTTAACGTGACCGGCGTGTTATCGCTTAGAGGTATACTCGTTGAACCGCTTCCCGATGCGGAAGAGGCATGGCGGGAGGAGCCGATAACGGTCGTTCATGAGCGCGAGGCTTCGAATGAGGAATCCGATTTCGAGGCAGAGGCGCAATCGGACATTGAGGCCCAGCCTCAGGAAACGTGGCAGTCCGTGACGCAGCAGCCTTATTTTACGGGCTATGCAGGCCAGCTTCCTGGAACGCAAAGAGCTCAGGAAGAAGAGTTCGAGGAAGAAGAGGAAGAAGAAAGCTTCGAGGCATTCGAGGAAGAGGAGCAGGAAGAAGGGATAGACGAAGCCGAAGAAGCCGATGCTTCCGTCACGATTTCGGCTTCGCCGAGGGACAGCGGCTGGTCTGCTTCGCAGTGGTTCCAATCGAGCCAGCCGGCCAATCAGCCTGGAACCCAGCCCGAGGCGCAGTCCTATCAACCTGCGAATCAACAAAATGCTGCTTCGTTCTATCAGCCAACCGTTCCTCCTCAGGCGCCCCCGCCTTCGCAGAGGGAGAATACTTACGAGTTCGAACAGGAAGAAGAGGAATGGCAGGAGGAGTCATTTGCCGAACAAGCGGATGAGCCTAACGAGGAGGCATTTGCTTCTTTCGGCGGAGACTCGGCAGGCGAAGCGGAATGGCAGGCGCAGCCGGAGGCTCCCCGCGTGCCGGACAACGAGAAGCAGGAGATCCGGATAGGCGTCGGCAGCAAGCAGCCGGAAAACAATCCGGAGCAAGCGCCCAATGTTGGTCTAATGACGCTGCTTCAAACGAGCAAGCGCGAGCAGGCTGCGCGACAGGCGGCGGAAGAGGTTGCAGCCAAGCAAGCCGAGCAGGCTAAAACCCGCTCATCCGGCGACGATATCGAGTGGAAGACCTTATTCCTCGGCAAACAGTCGGAGGAGAACGAATTCCGCAAAATCCGTGTCTGCATCGTCCAAAGAGATGAGACGCTGGAGTCGATTGCGGTCAGATACAGCCTCAATCCTCGCGAAATTTTGCTGTATAACGGCTTGAACGAATCTTCCGTCGCGGAGGGTCAGCTGCTTTATATCCCATAATTAAAAAAAGCTCCTCCGTTAGCCCTCCCGAGGCTGACGGTGGAGCTTTTTAATTAGATTTAAACAGCGGATCAAGCATGGTGATGCAGAAGTTGTCCGCAATCTGTTCGATCGAATAGCCCAGCACTTTCGAATAATAGATAAGAGATTCGGGAGCCATGGCACTAATCATCATATGGGCCGTAAACTCGGGGACGAGTGCAATAATCTCGTCCTTGCTCTGTGCCTCCCGGAGGAGAGACAAAAACAAATGGTTTAATTTCCTGTAGCTCGGACTTTCAAAGAAATCCATCTCATCCGGCTTGCAAGGTCTGCTGACCTTAATCACATTCAGCCATTCCAGCTGATCATTAGAAAAGTAGAGCAGACGACGGAAAACAGCCGTCAGTCTGTCATGAACAGGCTTATCGGCGAGCGGCTCGAGCAGCAGGCGGATTTCCTCCATCAGACTCTCGAAGGTATCATTCATTAAGTCCATACATAAGTCGGATTTATTCGCATAACGCCTGTACAACGTGCCTTGTCCAATCTGAATTGATTTAGCAATCTGGTGCATGCTGACGGCTTCAACACCGTGTTCGGCGAAAAGGGACCTGGCGGCTTGCAGGATCATCTTGCTTACCTCTTGCGAGTCCTTCTTTTTATCGTTCATGCGAGCACCCTCCAATTTAACAAAAAATAAATAAAGCTAGGCTGTATTGACAACCGGACAATTGTCCGGTATCATACGTTAGCGGACAATTGTCCGCAGTCGTCTTACGCCTTACCCATTTTACTGCTGGATCATGAAGAGGTCAAGGCGTCAGCAGTTTTACAAGAAAGATAAATAGAGAAAGATATTTAGGAGGAGAGAAATATAATGACTGAAGCAAATGCAACAAACAGCTCCATGTCTATTAAATCCATTATGGTGCCGCTTCTGGCTATCATTGTGGGGATGTTCATGGTAATTCTTGACGGTACAGCCATGAACGTGGCAATTCCGAAATTGCGTGAGGACTTTGGCGGGGCATCGCTGTCACTTGTACAATGGACCGTTACCGGTTATGCATTGGCGCAAGCTGCTGTTATTCCGCTGGCTGGATGGTTGTCTGACCGTTTCGGAGCAAAGCAGATTTACCTTACTTCGATCGTATTGTTCACAATCGGCTCTGCTTTGTGCGCTTTTGCGACAACTGCCGAGCAATTGATTATTTATCGTATTATTCAAGGACTGGGCGGCGGTATGGTTGCCCCGATTGCAATGGCGTTTACTTATCGCTTAAGCCCTCCGGGCAAACAAGGCGCAGTAATGGGAATGATCGGTATTCCGATGCTGCTCGCACCTGCTCTTGGTCCGGTACTTGCCGGCTGGCTCGTTGATTATGTAACTTGGCATTGGATTTTTATTATCAATATCCCTGTTGGGGCGGTAGCCGTACTCCTTGGTCTTCGTACACTGCCGGCATTGGCACGCCAATCCGTTCCGCAGCTTGATCTACTTGGTATGATCTTTGCGCCGCTTGCCTTTGCAGGCCTAGCGTACGGCGTCAGCGAAGGCGGTACGGACTGGGGCTCTACCAAAACTTTGACCGGTCTAATTGTTGGCGGCATTTCGCTCATTATCTTTATTATTGTTGAATTGAACCGTAAGCAGCCTTTGTTGGAACTTCGTGTATTCAAGTCTGCGGATTTCTCCAAAGGTATCGTTGTTCAGTGGGTATCTCAAATTGCACTCTTTGGCACCTTGTTCTTGTTCCCGTTGTTCCTGCAAACAGCTAAAGGCTACTCCGCTCTTGATACTGGTTTGATCCTGCTGCCGCAAGCGCTAGCTGCTGCGATCTTTATGCCGATCGGCGGGAAGCTTTTTGATAAGATTGGAGCCCGTCCGCTTGTTATGAGCGGACTTGGGATTGTTACGATTGGCGCATTCTTGCTCTCTAACATTTCAGCCGATGCAACGGTAGGCACTTATATTCTTCCGCTCATTTTACTCGGAGCGGGTATGGGCCTCTCGATGATGCCGCTTAATACGCATATTATTCAAGCAGCACCTCCTGAACTGGTTGGCCGCGTAACTTCGCTTACAAGTGCAGCCCAGCAGGTAATGACGTCCTTTGCAGTAGCGGGTCTTGCGACGATTCTCGCTAGACGCACCGAGCATTATATGGCTGCGGAAGGCATTAAGAATCCTGCTGATATTACACCGGCTATTGCATCCCATGTTGCTTCTGCTTCTTATGGAGACACATTCCTAATCCTAACGATTGTTGGTGTTGTAGGTACATTAGTAGGTTTCCTGCTCTCGAAGCCAAAGCGCGCGGAAGGCGCAAGCACGGAAAAAGCCGACATGCCAATGATGATGGGCCACTAATTAGGCGTAGACGCAAGTTGACTTTCGGGGGCATCTTGGATAAAATATGCTATATCTGATTTTTTTCAACATATATTGACGTTGAAGGGGAAGAGTAAGCAGCCAAGCCTTCAGAGAGCGGGACTGTAACGCTGAAAGGTACCGCAGGAATTTACTGCTTCGCTTGTCGCCCCGGAGTTGCTTGAATGAAGCGGGTTCATCCGTTATTTCAAGCCGGCCGCAGCCGTTATCTGTTTGAGTGCCGCGCTTGCTTTGTCTGAGGTGCGGAACAAAGGTGGTACCACGGAAGATAACCTTTCGTCCTTTGCTATAAGGGCGGAAGGTTTTTTTGTATTTCTATCCATGCAATGACAGGAATGGCAATGCTTGCGAAGTAAAATTCTGGTTTATGCTTGCGAAGCATGAATCACCACAAACGGTTGATAAACAACCTAGATTGGCAATTCATTTTAGGAGGATGTAAAGATGTCAGACAAGACAACAATGCCGACGACTTACGATCCGAAGGCAGCCGAGCAGAAGTGGTACGACTTCTGGCAGCAGGGTCAATTTTTCAAGGCGGGCCAGCGCCCGGAAGCAAAGCCTTTTACGATCGTAATCCCGCCGCCAAACGTTACGGGGATGCTTCATATCGGGCATGCGCTCGATTTCACCCTTCAAGATATCATTATCCGCACCAAACGGATGCAGGGCTTTGACACGCTGTGGCTGCCTGGCACCGACCATGCGGGCATTGCTACCCAAACCAAGGTAGAACAGAAGCTGCGCGAACAGGGGCTGAGCCGTTACGACCTTGGCCGCGAGAAGTTCCTGGAGCAGGTGTGGGACTGGAAAGAGCTATACGCGAACACCATTCGCGAGCAATGGGGCAAAATGGGACTGTCTCTGGACTATTCCCGCGAACGTTTTACATTGGACGAGGGTTTGTCCAAAGCGGTACGCGAAGTATTCGTCCGTTTGCATGAGAAGGGCCTTATTTACCGCGGCAAAAAGATTATTAACTGGGACCCGGCGGCCCGCACGGCTTTGTCCGATATCGAAGTAGAGTACAAAGAGCTGAACGGCCATCTGTACCATCTCCAATATCCGCTCAAGAACGGCAGCGGTTATGTTACCGTTGCAACAACGCGTCCGGAGACGATGCTTGGCGATACGGCCGTAGCGGTCCATCCGGAAGACGAGCGTTACAAGCATCTGATTGGCCAGATGCTCGTACTGCCGGTAGTTGGCCGCGAGATTCCGATTATTGCCGATGATTACGTGGAGAAGGATTTTGGATCCGGCGCGGTAAAAATTACGCCTGCGCATGACCCGAATGACTTCGAGGTTGGCCTGCGCCATGACCTGCCGCAAATCATCGTCATGGATGAGACAGGCACGATGAACGAGCATGCGGGTCCTTATCAAGGTCTCGACCGTGCGGAATGCCGCAAGAAGCTGGTGAAGGATCTGCAGGAGCAAGGCGTTTGCATCCGCATCGAGGACCACGTGCATCAGGTGGGCCACAGCGAGCGCAGCGGCGCGGTTGTTGAGCCGTATTTGTCGACGCAATGGTTCGTTGCGATGAAGCCGCTGGCTGAACGCGCGATCGAAGCGCAAAAATCCGGCAATGGCGTTAACTTTGTACCGGACCGCTTCGAGAAAATTTATTTGAACTGGATTGAAAATGTCCGCGACTGGTGTATTTCCCGCCAACTGTGGTGGGGCCACCGTATTCCGGCATGGTACTGCGAATCTTGCGGCGAGATGCATGTTGCCCGCGAGGACGTAACGGCCTGCGCGGCTTGCGGCAGCACATCGCTTCGTCAGGACGAAGACGTTCTGGATACCTGGTTCAGCTCCGGGCTCTGGCCGTTCTCCACGCTCGGCTGGCCGGAAGAAACGGAAGACTTCAAACGTTACTACCCGACGGATGTTCTTGTAACGGGCTACGACATCGTATATTTCTGGGTTGCGCGCATGATCTTTACGGCGCTTGAGTTCACGGATCAAATCCCGTTTAAGGACGTACTGATGCATGGTCTCGTTCGCGACGCGGAAGGACGCAAAATGTCCAAATCGCTTGGCAACGGCGTTGACCCGCTTGACGTCATCGAGAACTACGGTGCCGATGCGATGCGTTACATGATCTCGACGGGCAGCACGCCGGGTCAGGATCTGCGCTTCCGGATCGAGAAGGTCGAGCAGGCCCGCAACTTTGCGAACAAGATTTGGAACGCCTCCCGTTTCGCTCTGATGAACCTTGAAGGCTTTGCGGCATCCGACATCGATATCAAGAGCAATCTCGGTACGGCTGAGCGCTGGATTCTGCATCGCCTGAACGAAACGGTGCGCGAAGCGACCCGTTTGATCGACAGCTACGAGTTCGGCGAAACCGGACGTATTTTGTACAACTTCATTTGGGATGATCTGTGCGACTGGTACATCGAATTTGCGAAGCTGAATCTGTACGGCACTGACGAGCAGGCAAAGCGTGCAACGCAGTCGGTTCTGGCTTATGTGCTTGACCGTACGCAGCGTCTGATTCATCCGTTTATGCCTTATATCAGCGAAGAAATCTGGCAGCATCTGCCGCATGAAGGCGAATCGATTACCGTAGCCGCTTGGCCGGTATACGACGAGGCTCTTGAAGCGCCGGAAGCGGTAAAAGAGATGGAGCTTCTCATGGACATTATCCGTGCGGTGCGCAACGTTCGCGCGGAAGTGAATGTACCGATGAGCAAGAAGGTTGAGCTAATGATCAAGCCTTCCGGCGAAGCCGAGGCGGCGATTGTCAGCCGCAACGAGGAATTTATCAGACGTTTCTGCGGCACTTCGTCGTTTGAGACCGGTCTTGGTCTGGCCGCTCCGGATAAAGCAATGACGGCAATCGTAACCGGTGCGGAGCTTTACTTGCCTCTTGCGGGACTGATCGATATCTCGCAGGAGATCGCCCGTCTCGAGAAAGAGCTGGCAACGCTGAGCTCCGAAGTAGAGCGCGTGGAGAAAAAGCTTGGTAACGAAGGTTTCGTTGCGAAGGCACCGGCTAAAGTCATTGAAGAAGAACGCGCCAAAATGGCAGACTACGCAAGCAAACGCGATAAGGTTCTTGCGCGCATCGAAGAGCTGCGCAGCTAATGATCTGATGGAAGAAGGACGTTTACGATGATCGAAAACGGAACAGAAACGGAACGAAGCGGCATGCTTCGTTCCTATAAGGAAGCGGTCGATTGGATCAACGGGCTTATTCCGTTCGGAATCCGCCCGGGTCTTGACCGTATCGAGGAGCTGCTGGAGAGACTGAATAACCCTCACCGCAGGCTCAAATTCATTCATATTGCCGGTACGAACGGCAAAGGTTCAACCTGCGCGTACCTAACAAGCGTATTGATGAAATGCGGATATGACGTAGGGACGTTTACTTCGCCTTACATTACGAAATTCACAAACCGATTCCAATATAACGGCCAGGATATCGAAGAAGAAACTCTCCTTCGTCTAGCCAATGTGCTTAAGCCGCATGTAGAGGAATTAACGGAGACGGAGTTCGGCTCGCCTACGATGTTCGAAGTATCTACGGCTCTTGCCATTCTGTTCTATGCGACCGTTACTTATCCGGATTACGTCGTTTGGGAAACAGGGCTCGGCGGAAGAATGGACGTGACGAATATCGTTACGCCTATCATCTCCGTCATTACGAATGTCGGCCATGACCATATGGACCGGCTTGGCAACACGCTCGAGGCTGTAGCCTCCGAGAAGGCCGGCATTATTAAAGCCGGCGTTCCGGTAGTTAGCGCAGTGGATCAGCCTGAAGTCGTTGAGGTTGTGAAGAGGTCGGCAGCGGAGAAGAAGAGTACGCTGTATCTGTTAGGCGAGCAGTTCAACATCAAGGAGCTGTCCAGCGAAGAGGATGAGCAAACCTTCCGTTTCGAAGGCATGTTCCGTTCGATTGAACCGCTCACGATTACGCTTAATGGCGCGCACCAGCGGACGAATGCCGCCGTTGCGGTCATGACGCTTGAAGTGCTTCGTCAATATTACGCATTGATCGTAGAAGACGACGCTCTCGCAGAAGGGCTGCGCGAGGCGAAATGGCCGGGACGTCTCGAGATGGTATCCCGTTCGCCCCGCATTCTGATTGACGGAGCGCATAATCCGGAAGGCGCTGAATCGCTTGTTCAGGCGCTTCGCTCGACTTACCGGTATGACCGTCTTCACGTCATGATGGCGATGGTAGAGAATAAGAATCATCGGGATGTTCTAAAGCATATACTACCAATAGTGGATACGCTTATCGTGACCGAGCCTGATTTCCGCAGCAAGTTTGATGCGGAGCTTCTCGCCGATCTTGTCCGCGAAGTGAAGCCCGCGGAGTCTTCCTTTGAGCTTATCGTGGAGAAGGATTGGCGCGAAGGCCTCCGCAAATTGCAACAATTGACCGGGGAAACAGACCTTGGGGTTGTGACTGGTACGCTTTATTTGATAGGTGACGTTCGCTCCCGCATATTGTACAACTCGGATTCTGAAAAAGGTTGGTGAACCGTCTTTGAATACGGCAGAACATGTTCATTTCATCGGAATCGGCGGTTACGGCATGAGCGCAATCGCCCGCGTTATGCTAGAAATGGGATATAAAATTACCGGTTCCGATGTAGCCCGTCAGGAATTGACGGAGAAGCTTGCGGCGAAAGGCGCGCAAATCTATATCGGCCATGAGGCGGAGCATGTCAAAGGCGCCGATCTTGTCGTTTATTCGACGGCGCTCTCGAAAGACAATGTGGAGCGGGTGGCAGCGGAAGAGCTGAATATTCCGGTGCTGCACCGTGCGCAAATGCTTGCGCGGCTCATGAATGCCGGCAAAGGCGTAGCCGTAGCCGGAGCGCATGGGAAGACGACTACTTCCTCCATGATTGCGCTTGTTATGGAAAAATGCGATGCGGATCCAACTTATATTATCGGCGGCGAGATCGTCAATGTGGGAACGAACGCAAAAGCCGGCAAAGGCGAATACGTCGTTGCGGAAGCGGATGAAAGCGACGGTTCATTCTTGCAGTATCACCCAAGCATTGCTATTGTAACGAATATTGAGCCTGACCATCTGGAGAACTACGACGGTGATTTCGGCAAGCTGAAAGCAGCGTACGTCAAATTCCTGTCCCAGGTGAAGTTTGGCGGCAAGGCGATTGTATGCGCGGACGACGAGACGATCACCGAGCTGCTTCCGAAGCTTGATGCGGACACAGCCTCTAAGCTGATTACTTACGGTATCGACGGCGATGCCGAGTATAAAGCGGAAAATATCAGCCTTGGCGACCGCAAGGTATCGTTTGAAATGACGCATCGCGGTTCGACGCTTGGCACCATCGAATTGTCCGTTCCGGGCCGCCACAATGTGTACAACGCGATGGCAACGGTCATTACCTGCCTGGAAGCAGGACTGTCATTTGATAAGGTTGCGGAAGCCATTCACGAATTTATCGGAGCGAAACGCAGGTTCCAGGTGCTTGGCGAAGTGAATGACATTCTGGTCATTGACGATTACGCGCATCATCCGACGGAGATTCAGGCAACGATAAGCGCAGCAAAAGCAACGGGTAAGCGTATTATTGCGGTATTCCAGCCTCAGCGCTACACGCGCACCTTCTTCCTGCTGGAGCAGTTCAGCCGGGCATTCCCGGAGGCGGATGAGGTAATCATTACGGATATCTATTCGCCGGCTGGCGAGCAGCAGATTGAAGGGGTTCATTCCCGGAAGCTGGTTGAGATGATCAAGACAAACAGCAATGCGAACACGTCTTATATCCCGACGAAAGAAGAGGTGCTGGAGCATTTGACCGCCAAGGTTGCTCCAGGCGATCTTGTTATTACGATGGGTGCAGGCGACATTTGGAAAACGGCGGATGCGCTTGCGAAGACGCTGAAAGCAAAAGCATAAACCATAAATCAAGCATGGCGAAGAACGCCCTGAAAGCCTCGAACGAGGTTTTTCGGGGCGTTTTTTTAGTGAGCGAGTCAGGCAAATCTATCATAATTCTCTATCGAATCTCATAGAGTAGCAGTAGAAGAACGGGACAAGGAGAGAATGACATGAACAAGAATAACCGGATCACTTACCGATTTGACCGCACTGGCCAGAGTGTTGAAGACAAAGGCCGCAAGGAAATCAGCGCTAAGCCTCAGCAAGCCCCGGAACGGGAGCAGGGCAAGCCTTCGAATATTGTGCCTCTCTATGCCAAAACCGAATATGAGACTGCGGAAAGCCCGTTTAGTCCCTGGATGAGTCCGTTTCAAGAGGATGTCAGCGCGCTTGAGGATCTGATTCGCGAGACGGATCCAAAACCGGCTCCAGCAGCGGAGAAGATGCAGGCAGCTCCCGCCGCTTCACTGGTATCAATGCCAAAACTTGTTCAAGACTCGGCCGTTCTTGACTCTCAGCCGGAGCCTGGACAGACAGCCAAGCAGCCGCATCGCCCAGCGCAGTGGCATCCCCGTCAAAAGGCGCAACCCGCGGCAGAGTCGATCCCGCTGTCCGAACCAAAGTCCGCTTCAAAGTCCGCACCACCAAAGCCCGCACAGCCAAAGTCCGCACAGCCCGAGATGCATGCCGTGCCTATGCAACAGGAATCCGATCCTTGGGGCGAGCTTCAGCACTATCCGGAGCTGGACGTGGACCTGAACATGAATAACAATGGACAGAAGGCAAATCGCTGGTCCGGTCCCGTTCATAATTATTCCGCGCCTCCATCCTGGATCAAAGTGTTTCTATCGGTAGCCGGAGCGCTGGCAACGGGTGCGTTGTTCGGCTACTTGCTGCTCTCCCTGTTTACGAATACGCCGGATCAATCCGATTCCAATAATAAGCTGGCCAATCCCGTTAACGGATCCGTAACGAATCCTAGCGCGTCGCCGAACGGGGATAAAACGAATGCGAATGGAGGCACGTCGAGTCCTTCGACTGGTCAGGCGGCAGGCCGGGTGAAGCTGGACATACCGCTTCAGTCGTATCAGCTGCTTCAATACGGGGTATTCAGCAACACGGAAGGCAGAGACGCTGCCATTAAGGAACTTTCGGATAAAGGGCTGGCTGCTGCCGGTCTGCAAACGGCTAACGACTACCGGGTATATGCCGGAATGGCGATAGACCGTGATCGGGCACTTGCCCTCAGCAATGATCTTGGCGAAGATGTTCCCGTCTATATCAAGCAGATCGACATTCAAGTGCCCGAGCAGTTCCCGTTTGCGGGAGACGCCAAAGCGGCAGCGGCATTTATGAACAACACAATCGGTCTGATCGGCATGCTAGATGAATTGGCCTTAACGCAGCTGGAGCAGCCAAGCTTGTCGCCGCTTAGCTCCGCCGCTGCCGAATCCTGGAAAACCGAGTATCAGAAGTGGACGGGAAGCGTAAAAGCGATGCAGGCCGGCGTAACGGATGAGTCCGGAAAAGCATTTCTCATAAAATTAATTCAATCTATGAATACGGCGGCCAAATCGCTAGAGGAATACGATAAAAAGCCGTCGCAATCGCATTTGTGGGCTGTCCAGGACGCGCTGATGGACGCGGTCGCAACGCAAAAACAATGGTATGAATCGATCAACGCATTGTAAACGAAATCGAACCTAAGTATAATAGGGAACAGGTGTCAATAAATGGCGAGAGGCGTTGAATAATGAAGAAAAACGGCTGGATTTTATTGCTTTTCCTCGTGCTGGGCTTAGTGGCCGGCGCACTCGTTGCGCGATGGCTTGAGCCGGTATCCGGAATCTCTTTTTTGACCAAAACAATCGATACAACCTGGTCTCCTGCCGTTGATCTGTATGTGCTCAGCCTGGATCTGAATGTACATGTTCAAATTAGTTTGTTCAGTATTATTGGCGCTCTAGCCGCTATTTGGTTATATCGTAAAATGTAAACCGGCCAAACGGCCGGAAATGAAGGAGCAAGTGGGACTTTTGAGCAAGTATGAATCGACTAAACCGATCAGCCAGCTTGTGCTGGCATCGTCGTCACCGCGCCGGAAGGAACTGGTCGCATCCCTGGGCCTTTCCTTGCCGGTTTATATTTTGTCCTCTGATGCCGACGAGTCGGTACCTTCCGATTGGGCGCCTGCGCATATTGTCGAGCAGCTGGCTCTCCGCAAGGCGCACGCGACCGCAGCGATTCTGAAGGAACGCCGGGAAGAGAATTGTTCTCTCGTGGTTGGAGCAGACACGATTGTTGTTGTAGACGGCCGGGTGCTTGGCAAGCCGAAGGACCATGAAGATGCATTGTCCATGCTGCAGAGTCTTCAAGGACGAGAGCATGAAGTTTATACGGGAGTGGCTTGCGTGGTTGCGGAGACCGGTGCCGAGACTTCCGCGCATCGGATGACGAAGGTTTATATGAAGCCGATGCGAGACGAAGTACTGAAGCGGTATATCGCAACGGGCGAACCCGATGATAAAGCAGGTGCATACGGGATTCAGGGACTTGGCGCAACGCTGGTCGAGAAGATTGACGGCTGTTATTTTAATGTCGTTGGCCTGCCGGTGTCTCTGTTGTCGGACATGCTTGCTCAATACGAAATTCAGGTTTTCTAGATTAACTTTTCATGAAGTGACCTTGATTTGGACATAACACCAAGTAATGCCATATCATTTTAGCTGGAAGAGGCAGGGACGGACATGGAGCAAGGCAATCTGTTACGAAATGTCCCCCATGAAGAGCGACCAAGAGAACGCATGATGCAATATGGGGCCGAAGCGCTTAGCCATACCGAATTGCTTGCGATTCTGCTGCGTACGGGTACAAAGCAAGAATCGGCTGTGCATTTGGCTGGTAAGATATTGAAAGAATGCGGAAGCTTGCGCAATTTGCTCGATATGAGCATGAGCGAGCTGACGGCTATAAAAGGGATCGGACCGGCAAAAGCGGTCCAACTGCGGGCTGGAATCGAGCTTGGACGCCGTATTGTACGGAGCGGACAAGGCGAGATTGTGACGGTACGTAAACCGCAGGATGCTGCGAACTATGTGATGGAAGAGATGCGCTACCTGAAAAAGGAGCACTTCGTCTGCCTGTTTCTGAATACGAAGAACCATATTATTGCCCGGGAAACGCTATCGGTTGGTACGCTTAACGCGTCTCTTGTTCATCCAAGAGAGGTTTTTCGAGCGGCCGTGAAAGCCGGCAGTGCTTCAATTATTTGCGTTCATAATCATCCGAGCGGAGACCCTATGCCAAGCCCGGAGGACGTCACATTAACGAAGCGCCTTGTGGAGGCTGGTGAACTGATGGGAATTGAAGTGCTGGACCATTTGGTCATCGGGGATGGAAGGTTTATCAGTTTGAAGGAACATGGTTACATGTAATATAATAAGTAGGATTGTCGCAATTAGAAGGGAGCATTAACATGTTTGGTGGTTTTTCGAAAGATTTGGGAATTGATTTGGGTACTGCAAACACGCTCGTATTTGTAAAAGGAAAAGGTATTGTTGTAAGAGAGCCGTCTGTTGTAGCTCTGCGTACTGACACAAAAACGATTGAAGCGGTTGGCGAACAAGCGAAAAAAATGATCGGCAGAACACCGGGCAACATTCGTGCCGTTCGTCCGATGAAAGACGGCGTTATCGCCGATTTCGAAACAACCGCAACAATGATCAAATATTTTATTCGTTCCGCGCAAAAGCAAAAATCGCTGTTTCCTAAGCATCCTAATGTTATGGTTTGCGTACCGTCCGGCATTACCGCGGTAGAGAAACGCGCTGTCGAAGATGCGGCCAAGCAAGCGGGCGCTCGCGAAGCGTATACGATCGAAGAGCCGTTTGCAGCCGCAATCGGCGCTGATCTTCCTGTTTGGGAGCCAACAGGCAGCATGGTTGTCGATATCGGCGGCGGTACAACGGAAGTTGCCGTTATTTCGCTGGGCGGTATCGTTACAAGCCGTTCGATCCGCGTAGCAGGGGACGAAATGGATGAAGCGATTATTCAATATATCAAACGTTTCTATAATCTTATGATTGGCGAAAGAACAGCCGAGCAGCTGAAGATGGAGATTGGTACGGCGCTTCCGTTCGATGTTTCCGAATCGATCGAAATCCGCGGCCGCGACCTCGTAACGGGCCTGCCTAAGACGCTGCCTATTACATCGGAAGAAGTTACGGAAGCGCTGATGGACACGGTGAACTCGATTGTAGACGCGGTGAAAATCACGCTGGAAAAATGCCCGCCTGAATTGTCTGCCGACATTATGGACCGCGGTATTGTGCTTACTGGCGGCGGAGCATTGCTTCGCAACCTGGACAAGCTGCTGGCACGCGAGACAGGAATGCCTGTCATTGTAGCGGATAATCCGCTTGATTGCGTAGCTATTGGTACAGGCCGTTCGCTTGACCACATTCACTTGTTCAAAAAAGGCGGATCTTCCCGCTCGAAACGATAAGAGAACCAGAGCGGTTAGGATATGGAACGGGCAGGTGATTAAAACTGTTTAAGCTGCTAAGAAATAAGCGGTTGTTTATGCTTATGATCGGATTAATCCTGTTCATTGCGGTTATCGGTTTCTCGCTAAGCGACCGCAAGGAGCTGACTTGGCCCGAGAAATTTCTCGGCGATTCTGTTGGATTCGCGCAGCAATGGTTCTACAAGCCCGCTGGATTAGTAGCGGGCTTCTTTGAGGACATTCGCGAGCTCAAGACGCTGCATGAGGAGAATGAACAGCTGAAGCTGACGGCTGCTGCTTACGCGCGGGACAAAATTAATTACAATTTTGTCCAGAAGGAGAACGAGCGGCTGCAGAAAGAGCTGCATTTTACGGAACGACAGAAGAACATGTACAAATACAATTATTTGATTGCCCAAGTTATTGCAATTGATAACGATCCATACAATCATACGATGGTTATAAACCTTGGTTCAAAGAACGGAATCAAGCCCAATATGGCCGTAACGACAATTGACGGGCTTGTTGGACTTGTCAGCAATGTCCGCCCGTACACGGCAACGGTAACTCCGCTTACGGAACTGGATGACACCTCTCCAACGTCAAACGCCATTGCGGCAACGGTTCTCGGCAGAGAGAACGAGTCGTTTGGCATTGTCGGCAGCTATGATAAGGAAACAGATCGCCTCATTATGACCAAAATTGCCGAAAACGATAAAATGATTGTTGACGATACGGTTATTACATCCGGACTCGGCAATGTTTACCCTCGCGGTCTCGTGATCGGTACGGTAGAAACAAGGCAGGTCGGCGATTTTGGCCTTACCCATACCGCTACGATTAAAATGGCAGCCAAGTTCGATCATCTGACCGAAGTGTTCGTCGTTCAGCCGACGGAATCGGGAGATGAATAAGATGGGCGACAAAGGCATCAACCGGCTTATTCTTGTCATGCTGCTCCTATTTATCATAGAGGGCGCTATCATGCCTTGGCTTATTCCGATTGAGCTGACGGGAAGAATCGTTCCTCATTTTATGTTCGTTTTTGTTGTTTTCGCAGCCTTGTACAGTGGTCGGCACCGGGCTTTATTTTTCGGAATAAGCTTTGGCTTTCTGCAGGATGTCGTCTACTTCGGACATTTAATGGGTGTTAACGCCTTTTCCATGGGACTTATCGGATACTATACCGGCGTACTGCTGGAGCGCCGGCGCAGCACGCTGCTCACGGCGTTGTCCGTGGTTGGCCTCGGCTCTATTTTGTACGACACGATCGTGTACTTCGTAAATATGGTTTTCCGGATTACGAAAGAAACGTATGCCTGGGCGCTGATGGATCATATTTTGCCAAGCCTGTTCCTTCAGCTTGTCTTTGCGCTGGCGGTCTACGTACCGGCAAGGCGTCTTTTCGAGAGCCATTTGAAGCTGAATCCGGATTCGGATGAAGAATAATTTATAGGCAGGAAGCAGGAATTTGCACTCCGCGAAAAGAATGGATTACGTTGGGGAGGGACAGACGTGACCGAGAAGCAGCATATTATGATAAAAGGTGTCAAGGAAGGTCTCGTGTTCCTTCTCGACGATAAGTGCGAATTTGCGGTTTTGCTTGACGAGCTGCAGTATAAGCTTGAGAAAACGCATCAGCAGCTGCTGACCGGCCCGCTCGTGCACGTGCATGTGAAACTTGGGACAAGGCTAATTGGCGAGGATGAGAAGGAACGGATCAAGTCGGTCATTCGCTCGCAGGGCAATTTAATGGTTCAGTCGATTGAATCGTCCTCTGCGATGCAGGATGGAGCTAATACGGCTCCCGCCGGCCCTCATGTTATAACGGGAATTATCCGTTCCGGCCAAACGATAGAGCATGACGGTGACCTGCTGCTAGCTGGGGATGTCAATCCGGGCGGTACAATCTTGTGCAGCGGAGATATATACGTAATGGGCGCACTGAGAGGTGTCGCCCATGCAGGCGTAAACGGCCGAACGGATGTCATTATCGCCGCTTCGCTTATGCGTCCAACCCAGCTTCGAATTGCCGATGTCATCAGCCGTCCTCCGGAGGAATGGATGTCCGGGGATGCAGCCATGGAATTCGCTTATTTGCATGAGGGAAACATGCAGATTGACAAAATGACGCAATTATTCCGTTTACGCAATAATCCGATTAAGGTATAAGGGGTGTTCATGCATGGGAGAGGCGATTGTTGTAACATCAGGCAAAGGTGGAGTCGGTAAAACGACGACCTCGGCTAATTTAGGTACGGCACTTGCTTTGCTTGGCAAAAAGGTTTGTATGGTCGATACCGACATCGGATTGCGTAATTTGGATGTTGTAATGGGACTTGAGAATCGAATTATTTATGACCTGATTGATGTAGCCGAAGGACGCTGCCGGCTTAATCAGGCTTTGATTAAAGACAAGCGCTTTGAAGAGCTGTACATGCTGCCTGCTGCCCAAACCAAGGATAAGCAGGACGTATCGCCGGATCAAGTCCGGGATATGGTACTCGAGCTCAAGAAGGATTTCGATTACGTGATCATTGATTGTCCGGCAGGCATTGAGCATGGCTTCCGCAATGCGATTGCAGGAGCGGATCGCGCGATTGTTGTAACAACGCCCGAGAATGCCGCGGTACGGGATGCTGACCGTGTTATCGGACTGCTCGAGAAAGAGCAGATTCCATCCAAAATAATTATTAACCGGATTCGCCAGAACATGGTGAAGAACGGCGAAATGCTTGATATTGATGAAATTTGCCAAGTGCTCGCCGTTGATCTGCTTGGGATTGTCCCTGATGACGAGAAGGTTATCAAGGCTGCCAATTCCGGAGAACCAACGGTAATGGATCCCTCTTCGCGTGCCGCTATCGCTTACCGCAATATCGCTCGCCGGATACTGGGGGATATGGTTCCGCTTATGCTGCTCGATGAGAAGGCCGGTGCCTTCAAACGCTTCCGCAAGTTTCTTGGAATAGGATGATTGCCTTGTGCTAAACAAGCTGAAAAAGATAGACTGGGGCATCGTAGCCATTTTGGTCTGCCTGATGGGCATTAGTACCGTTTTGGTTAGAAGCGCTACGCATAACAACCCGCTTTATCACAACTATGATGTGAAAACAGTCGCTTTTTATATAGCCGGTTTTTTAGTAGCTATAACGGCTACCGTCTTTGATTATCGCATATTACTGAAAAGCTGGTACGTTTTATACGGTATCGGAGTCGCACTGCTTATCGCGGTCTTCTTCTTTGGGGCAAACATTAACGGCGCGTCCGGTTGGTTCAAACTGCCGGGCGGCTTCTTGTTTCAGCCTGCCGAGATTATGAAGATTATTATTATTATCGGTATTGCCTATATAATGGGCCGCCGACAGGGGGATCGGTTAACCTTTATCGAGGACTTGCTTCCCATCGCTGCCTTTGCGTTTTTGCCGTTCCTGCTCGTCATGATCCAGCCTGACCTTGGCAACGCGATTATTTATATCGTTATCGTCTTGGGGATGCTTTGGATTGGCAACGTCAAATATACCCACGTGCTGGTTGGCTTGACCGCGGTTGTTGCGGCGGTCGTATTGTCTATCTCGTTGTTTACGATGTTTAACTCAGAGATTGAAACTTATCTGAAGGACCATCACAAGGAGCACTGGTACAAACGGATCAACACGTTCCTGGACCCAAGCCAGGCTTCATCCGATGATAAGCATCAATCGGAAAATGCCAAGATAGCGATCGGTTCCGGCGGCCTCAGCGGCGACGGGTATTTAAAGGGCGATATGATTAACGGGAAGTTCATTCCTTATCCTTATTCCGATTCGATTTTTGTCGTAATCGGGGAGGAGTTTGGCTTCCAGGGTTCTGCGATCCTGCTATTACTGTACTTCCTATTGATATATAGGATGATACTAATCGCTTTCCGATGTTACGATAATCGGGCTGCGTTTATCGTAATCGGGATCGCCTCCATGTACGTTTTTCAGATCTTCCAAAATATCGGCATGATGATTGGGCTTATGCCGATCACCGGTATTACGCTGCCATTCATCAGCTACGGCGGTACTTCGCTGCTGCTTAACATGCTGTGTATCGGTATTTTGTTTAGTATTAACGCGCACCAAGAGAAGTACGAGCTGGCCGAGTAGGCCAGCTTTTTTTCGTATGCGGTGGGTAGGTTAATTGATCGCGCGCTGCGCCTCAAATGTTCTTCCGATCGCCATTGCTCGGGGATTCCTTGAACAATTCCAATAGGATTGGAATCCCCTCACAAAAGCGACCACTACGTTTCTCCAGAATCATTTGATGCTCCGCCCTTGCCTTTAACCTGCAACTCAAAAAGAGCTGAAGCCTTTCGCCCAGCTCGTGAAGAAACCGCCATGTCCGAGCAGACATAACCTGCTCGGTCTTTTTTTTTGTTTTTAAGGCTAAGCCGAAATGGAGCAGCTCGCTAAAGCGGATTGCACCTATCGGAAGAACATTCGAATGCGGAATGACAAAGCTCGGGCCATTTTGGATTATGCCGCCCTCGCATACTTGTCAGCTTGGCCACATATTTATGTAGAAAGGAAATGTGGGCTGCGCCAATGCCAGCCGGCTTGTCTTGCGAGAGGGAGGCTATTCGATGAGTAAAAAAGACGGTATAAGAGAGCGGCGACAGGAGAAAATCAGACAGCTGCTGGAGCAGCAGGAAAAGCAGGCCAAGCTGTGGCAGCAGCAGGAGCGTATGCAAGAGCAGAAGCATCAGGTGATGCCGGCCAAAAATCGACCGGTCCGGGAGAAGCAGAACGCAAGGTTCGAGGAGAAGTCTTTTTTACCTGTACCCTATCACATGGATACGGGCGGCGGGGACGAGCTTGACCCGGAGAAGCTGTGGAAAACAAATCCGCATCCGTGGCTTGGATGGGAGTCCGGAGACGGAAAAGGCGGCCGCTATGGAGGCGATTTCGCTTCAATCTACGAGTCGGGTGACGGAGGCGGCAAGAGGCCCTTTTTCCGCAGCGAACTGAAATGGAAGGTCATTGTAGCAGCCCTTCTGTTTGCAGGGATCTGGGGCGTTTTTCACAATGAATCGCCGCTTGCGCAGAAGGGGCAAGCCATCGTCAAAAATGCTTTAACGGATGAAATGGATTTTACGGCTGTCGCTACGTGGTATAAGGAGACTTTTGCCGGCGCGCCGTCTTTTATTCCGATATTCAACCATAATCCGAAAGAAGCGGAATCCGCGAACGGTTCAGTGGAATTGCCCGTTGTGTCTCCTCTTCCGGACGGTGCCATCGTCCGCACCTTTGCCGAGCTCCTGAACGGGGTTGAGCTGGCGGGCACGTCCAAGGAGCAGGTATCGGCCATCGAGACGGGCAGAGTTCTGGTCGTATCCGAAGCGGAGAACGGCAGCGGCGTTACGGTTGTAATCGAGCATGCGAACGGCCGCGATTCGGTGTATGGCAAGCTGGGGGCCGCAACCGTTAAACAAAATGATTGGGTCGAAGCGGGCGACGGAATCGGGACGCTGAAAGAAACGGCAAGCGAGGAGCCAAGTCTTCTTTATTTTGCCGTGCGGCAAAATAACCAATACGTCGATCCCGTGGGCGTGATTCCGATTGATTAAATGGAAGGGCATCCGCTGGTCCGTTCATCCGCTGTTTGTGCTTGTCATGATTGGTTCTGTTGTGACCGGCTATTTCGCCGAGCTCTTCACTTTATTTCTGATTGTGCTAGTCCATGAAATTGGACATGTCGTGGTTGCAAGAGGCTTTGATTTGACGGTGCGGGAAGTAAAGCTGCTTCCCTTTGGCGGCGTTGCGGAGATCGAAGATGCGGGCAGCATCCCGGCCAAGCAGGATGCGTTGATCGCCATCGCGGGTCCTCTTCAAAACGTATGGATGGGACTAGCCGCCTGGGGCTGCGGCCAGCTGGGCTTGTGGGATCCGGAATGGGCTTCCTACGTGTGGCAAGCAAATCTCATGATCGGCTTATTTAACCTGCTGCCTATTTATCCCCTGGATGGAGGCAAGCTGATGCAGGCTGCCTTCAGCTATGGCTTTAATTATTATTCCATGATGAAATGGACCTCCCGGATCAGCATTGGGCTTAGCATACTGATGATTGGCTATGCATTGTCCACCGCATTCCGGCCGGATACCGGAATCCAGCTTAATCTGCTTGTCGTTGGCTTGTTCCTGCTGATGACGAATTGGACGTACTACCGCAACATGCCGTATTTGTTTGTCCGTTTCCTGATGCACCGCGACAAGGTTGCCGTGCGCGCCATCTCGCGTGGCGCGCTGGCTCGACCAATAATTGTAAATTTAAAGCAACCAATTATTGGCGCTGTTCGTCTATTATGGCGGGAACAGTACCATCTCTATTATTTGATGGAACTGGAAGGCCGAGTCGTCAAGGTTGTCCCCGAGAAAGAAATCGTTGACCGCTATTTGACCGAGCCGGATCCGAACCGGGCTGTTATCGAACTTTTTCGATAGAGGTAAAATAGACCACTTTTTCGCTTAGGAGCCTTGGTGTAGAATAGAGTAGATGACAAAAAGTAAGGCGGTTGATATTCGGGAATGAAGCGGATGTTAATGCACGGACACGGCGAGCTGCTGCAGACCGCCGTGCTGATGGACGGTCGGCTTATCGATTTTTTTATGGAACAGTCGGAGAGCAGCGGATTAGTCGGTAATGTATACAAGGGACGAGTAGTCAATGTTCTGCCAGGCATGCAGGCCGCTTTCGTAGATATTGGTCTGGGAAAAAACGCGTTTCTATACATAGATGATCTGTTGCATCCGCATTTGGAGAAACAGCCGGAGCACAAACCCTCCATTACGGAGCTGGTAAAGCCCGGTCAAGAGCTTGTTGTGCAAGTGATGAAGGAACCGATGGGCAGCAAGGGCGCTCGCGTAACGACGCATTTTACGCTGCCTGGCCGTTGGCTGGTCTATATGCCGATTGCCGGTTATGTCGGAGTATCGAAGAAAATTATGGCCGAAAGCGAACGATCGCGGATCCGGATGATTGGCGAGCGGCTGAGGCAAGGCGAAGAAGGCATTATTATGCGTACCGCGGCGGAAGGCGAATGCGAGGAATCGCTTGGAGCCGACGTTGATCAGCTGCGTCAGCTGTGGACAAGCGTGCTGCAGCGCTCCGAACATGCCAAGGCGCCTGCGGAGCTGCACCGCGAAGCGGGGCTGCTGCGGCGGGCGGTAAGAGATACGCTGACGGACGATATGGATGAGGTGTGGCTGGACGATCCTTCCCGTTACAGCGAAGCGGTCTCGCTTCTGAAAGAGATGACTCCGCATCTTGCCGGACGGTTGAAGCTGTTTGAAGCCCGGAAGGAAAAGGTTTCTTTATTCGACCGGTTTGGGGTAACCGATCAGATTGAGGCGGCTTTTTCGTCCCGCATCCGTCTGGAAAGCGGCGGATCCCTCGTCTGGGATGAGACGGAGGCCTTAACCGTCATTGACGTAAATACGGCAAAGTACATTGGAGCTACAGGACTTGAGGACACGGTTTTCAAGACAAACATGGAAGCGGCGGACGAGATCGCAAGGCTGCTTCGGATTCGTGACGTAGGCGGCATTATCGTTATCGATTTTATTGATATGGAGAATGAGTCCAACCGGGAGAAGGTTATGTCCAGACTGTCGGAATGGGCGAAAAAGGATCGGACCAAATGCACGGTGTTCGGCTGGACAAGACTTGGACTTCTTGAATTAACTAGACGGAAAGCCCGGGACAATGCCGCGCGGCAATTAACCGAGCGATGCCCGGCATGCGGAGGAACGGGAAAGAAATCTTCAATTCATTCCTAGGTAATAGTTGATTGGTTAGGCATAGTGTGATAGAATGTTCTAGTATGTCTCATCCTATAACTGTGTGGACATGCATGAACCGCTCCAATCGGGTATAAGCGCCGCAGCTTTTGCTGCAGCCACCTGGATTAGGCGAGTCTTCGACAATAAGGAGGTGCAACTCATGTTCGCAATTATCGAAACTGGCGGCAAGCAATACAAAGTTCAAGAGGGCGATGTAATCTACATCGAAAAACTGAACGTAACTGAAGGCGAAAGCGTAACGTTTGATCGCGTATTGGCAGTATCTAACGGCGAAGGTCTCGTAACTGGTACTCCAGTTGTTTCCGGCGCTACGGTTTCCGGCAAAGTCGAGAAACAAGGTAAAGGCCAAAAGATCATCGTTTACAAATACAAAGCCAAAAAGAACTACCGCCGCAAGCAAGGTCATCGTCAACCGTTCACTAAAGTAACAATCGAGAAAATCCAAGCGTAAGAGGACTTTCTTATGATTTCCGTTACAGTGAAACGTAGAGCCGCTGACAGACGGATTGTATCTTTCGCGATCTCCGGACACGCTAAATATGCAGACCGCGGCAAGGATATTATCTGCGCCGGGGTGTCGGCCGTTTCGGTCGGAACCGTCAACGCTATCGAGGCTTTGGCGACAGTGGAATTACCCGCTAAGATGAAGGATGGCTGGCTATCATCGGACATTCCGGAGCAGCCGGATAAGGAAATTGACGACAAAGTGCAGCTGTTGCTCGAATCGATGGTCGTTATGCTCGGCACAATCGCAAAAACTTACGGCAAATACGTCGTAATTCATGATCAACTTCTTTAAAGAAGGAGGGAAACACCATGTTGAAATTAGATCTTCAGCTTTTCGCATCGAAGAAAGGTGTAGGTTCTACTAAGAACGGCCGCGACAGCCATTCGAAACGTCTTGGCGCTAAACGCGCTGACGGTCAAGTCGTATCCGCTGGCAGCATCTTGTTCCGCCAACGCGGTACGAAGATTCACCCAGGTACTAACGTGGGTATCGGTAAAGACGACACGCTGTTCGCACTGGTTGAAGGCGTAGTGAAGTTCGAACGTCTGGGACGCGATCGCAAAAAAGTGAGCGTGTACCCTGTTGATCTGGCTCCGGTAGCCGCAGCAGTAGAAGCTTAATAGCACCAAGTGCCCCGGCCTGATGAACAGGCCGGGGTTTTTGTTTAATTCAAAGAGTATTATGAAAGCGAAGATGTTTCACCTTGGTTTTAGATCTTTCGGCTACCGAATTCGCATGCTATACTGGTTTAGCTAGGAATCAAGCAGAAAGTGGGAACGATCAGGATGGATCGCATTAGAATGGCGAGACAGTCGGCAGCGGCTTCTGTTGTGCTGCCCGGTGCGGCTGCGCTCATTTGGCCTTCTTCGGTATGGCTGGTTGCACTTTTTCTCTTATGGACAATAGCAGCTGCGGTATTTTGGATCAGGACAGAACGCAAGGAACAGGAACAAAGGCTGGCACGGACCGTCTATATGCTGCAAACGGCCAGCGTAAAGACGCTGAATCACCACCGGCACGATTGGATGAACGATCTCCAAGTATTGTTTGGTTACATACGGATGAACAAGCTGGATAAAACCGTGGAATACGTGGAGAAAATAAGGGCTAGAATGACGGAAGAGAGCCAAATCGCAAAGCTTGGCGTTCCGTCGCTGATCAGCTATATACAATCCTTCCGTACCCTCACCAATGCCATGCAGCTTCAGGTGAAGCTGGACGAAGGCATTTACCTGAACGAGCTGGAAGATGGGGGTAAGCCTATTGCGGAAGCCTTGATCAATCTGATCAACGCCTACCGTTTTTCGGTGAAGACGGGATACGGCGATCCGGCAGTGCTTACTATGCAGCTCTCCCGCGAAGAGGAGATGCTGATTGTAGATTTTTATTACGAGGGCGACTTAACCAGCGAGCAACAGCTTGCGGATAAAATAAAACAGCAGTTGGAAGGCGCGTCTTTATTGCCGGTCGATGTGGAGCATCCGCAGCGGAAATTGGTATTAAAAGCGGAATGGCGCGCTTGAACGGGGGCAAAACATGTTTGTCGATAAAGCGAAGATATTTGTAAAAGGCGGCAACGGGGGCAACGGTATCGTGTCTTACCGCCGCGAGAAATACGTACCTGAAGGCGGACCTGCGGGCGGCGACGGCGGAAATGGCGGCGACGTTATTTTCCGGGTGGACGAGGGCCTCAGAACGCTGATGGACTTCCGTTACCAGAAGCATTTCAAAGGACCGGCAGGCGAGCGCGGCAAAGTAAAATCGATGCATGGCGCCAGCGCGGACGACATGATCATCCGCATCCCTCCGGGAACTGTCATTGTGGATGACGATACGCAGGAAATTATCGCCGACATGACGCGCCACGGGCAAGAAGTTGTCGTTGCGCGCGGCGGGCGCGGCGGCCGCGGCAACATCCGGTTCGCAACGATTAACAATCCTGCTCCGGATATTTGCGAGAACGGCGAAGAAGGACAAGAGCGCTGGGTAACGCTGGAGCTCAAAGTGATGGCGGACGTGGGTCTTGTGGGCTTCCCGAGCGTAGGCAAATCGACGCTTCTCTCGGTTGTGTCCGGTGCCAAGCCCAAGATTGGAGCGTACCATTTCACAACGATTACGCCTAACCTTGGCGTCGTAGACGTTGGCGACGGACGCAGCTTTGTTATGGCCGATCTTCCAGGCTTGATCGAAGGCGCTCATGAAGGCGTAGGGCTAGGCCATGAATTCCTGCGGCATGTTGAACGCACAAGGGTTATTGTGCACGTCGTGGACATGGCGGGCACGGAAGGCCGCGATCCGTTTGAGGATTGGGTCAAAATTAACGAAGAGCTCGTGAAATACAACGAGAAGCTGTCGGAACGTCCGCAGATCATTGCGGCGAACAAGATGGATATGCCGGAGGCGGCCGACAATCTGGAGCTGTTCAAGCAGCAGCTGGACGAGGTTCGCGGCGACCGGGAATATCTGATCGTGCCGATCTCGTCGCTGACCAAGCAAGGCGTGCAGGAGCTTCTGTACAAAGCGGCGGATACGCTGGATTCGGTTCCGGAAGAAGTATCGGTAGAAGAAGTGAAGGATGTCGCGGAACGCAAAGTGTTCACGTTCGAGAAGCGTGAGGATGACAGCTTTACGATTCACCGCGAAGACGAGATCTTTGTCGTGCAGGGCGCGAGAATCGAGAATTATCTGAAGCGCATGAACATGAACTCGTACGACGCGATTATGCGTTTTGCGCAAATGATGCGCAAAATGGGCGTTGACGCAGCGCTTCGACGCGAAGGCGCAAGAGACGGAGATACGGTTCAGATTGCGGACTTTACGTTCGAATTCTTCGAGGGCAGCGATTATAATGGTTAATGAAATATAGCAAAAATGCGGAAGGACGGCCAATGGCCGTCTTTTTTTGTTGAAAAGCATCGCAGTTACCTATTGCCGCATCTCTTATATTCCGATATAATGTCCATTATAGAAGAACAACTGTCTTTGTAGGGAGGACGAAATAGTGACGCACCGTTATTATGTCGTTCGTGAGGATATGCTCCCGGAGGCGATCGCGAAGACGATCCAGGTGAAAGAGATGCTTAACCGGGGCGAGGCGTCCACGGTGCATGAGGCGGTAGAGAAAGTAGGACTTAGCCGAAGCGCCTTTTATAAGTATAAAGACGGCGTATATGCGCTTCAGGAGCTGGAAAGAGAACGGATCGTGACGATATCGATGGATTTGGAGCATCGATCCGGTGTATTATCAAAGGTATTGGCTCTTGTGGCAAGCCTTGAAGGGAATGTGCTGACGATGAACCAGAGCATTCCGCTGCAGGGTTTGGCCAATGTCGTTATATCCGTAGATATTTCACAGCTGAATGAGGAACTAACAACGCTGATTGAAGTCATTCGCAGCCAGGAAGGCGTGCGTAAAGCTGCCGTTATCGGACAAGGTTGATTAGATGGAGGGAATTGTATGAAGCCAGTGAAGGTAGGTTTGCTTGGTCTCGGTACAGTCGGGACTGGCGTAGTGCGTATTGTTGAAGGACATCAGGAAGATTTGCAAAGCCAGGTCGGTTCCCCGATCGTTATCGAGAAAATTCTCGTGCAAAATAAAAGCAAAGTTCGCAGCATTTCGATTGACGCAAACAAGCTGACGGAAGATCCTTGGGAGATTATCAGCAATCCGGATATCGACGTTATCGTTGAAGTGATGGGCGGCATTGGATCTACGAAAGAATACATCATGGAAGCTCTCACCCGCGGCAAGCATGTCGTAACCGCAAATAAGGATCTGATGGCGCTGCACGGCCCGGAGATTCTGGCAAAAGCGCAGGAGCACGGCTGCGACGTCCTGTACGAAGCAAGCGTTGCCGGAGGTATTCCTATTATCCGTACGCTGGTGGAGGGCTTCTCTTCCGACCGGATTACGAAGATTATGGGTATCGTGAACGGGACGACGAACTACATTTTGTCCAAGATGAGCCTTGAGGGTGCTTCCTATGGCGATGTGCTTAAAGAAGCCCAAGAGCTTGGTTATGCTGAAGCGGATCCAACCTCCGACGTAGAAGGTCTGGATGCTGCGCGCAAGATGACGATTCTCGCAACGCTTGGCTTCCGCGCGAAGGTAGCGCTTGACGATGTGTCCGTGCAAGGCATGTCGAAGGTATCGAAAGAGGATATCCTGTACGCGAAGCGTCTTGGCTACGAAGTGAAGCTGCTTGGCATCGCCGAGCGTCAAGATGACCAGTTCAGCATCAGCGTACAGCCGACAATGGTGAAGAAATCGCATCCGATCGCATCGGTTAACGGCGTATACAACGCGGTTTACGTGTATGGCGAAGCGGTAGGCGAGACCATGTTCTATGGCCCTGGCGCCGGCGAACTGCCGACAGCAACCTCGATCGTTTCCGACCTTGTGGCGGTTGTGAAAAACCTGAAGCTTGGCGTTAACGGCAAGCAAGGCGTACTTACTTACAAGGAGAAGAAGCTCAAATCCGACGAGCAGATCTCTTCGAAATATTTCCTGCTCCTGCATGTGGATGACCGCGCGGGCGTACTGGCGCAAATTACGCAAATTTTCGCCGAGTATGAAGTAAGCCTCGAATCGGTGCTCCAGCAGCCAAATCCGAATAATCCGGATGCCGAAATTATCGTGATTACGCATGATGCGAATAAAGCTGCCATCCAAAAAGTTCTGCAGAAGTTTGAGTCTCTGGACGTTATTCGCAAGGTGAAGAGCGTTTACCGTGTTGAAGGCTAATTCATCCGTACTTTAAGCAGGATTTATTGCAAAAGCAAACAAAGGAGCTTTATCCGTCATGAATAATCGTCGAGTAATCGTGAAAGTGCCGGCCAGCACGGCGAATCTGGGTCCTGGCTTTGATACGCTTGGCATGGCGCTTTCACTCTATGCGTGGATCGAGATGTCGGCAGCGGAGACTACAACCTTCCGGCTGTACGGCGATCAAATGCAAGGCATCCCAACCGATAAATCGAATCTGTTATATAAAGTAGCCCAGCTCGTATTTGATGAAGCGGGCGTGAGCGTTCCGGAGCTGGATGTTGCGATGTACAGCGACATTCCGCTTGCGAGAGGCCTCGGAAGCAGCGCTTCCGCTATCGTTGGCGCGCTGGCTGCGGCAAATGCGCTGATCGGCAGTCCTCTGACGGATCATAAGCTGTTCCAGCTTGCGACCAAGCTGGAGGGACATCCGGACAATGTCGGAGCATCCTTGTTTGGCGGCATTGTTGTATCCGCCTGGGACGGGGAACGTGCGGATTACGTAAGACTTGCGCCGCATGAAAAGCTGGAGACGCTTGTTGCGATCCCGGCTTTCCAGCTGGCAACGGAAAAAGCCCGTCATGCCCTGCCTTCGCAAATCAGTATGGCTGACGCCGTATTTAATGTCGGACGCAGCTCCCTTCTTGTTGCGGCGCTGGCTAGCGGCGAGCTTGGCCTGATCCGGCATGCGATGCGTGACCGTCTGCATCAGCCATACCGGGCACCTCTTATTCCCGGCATGTCGGCCATTCTGGAGCAGGCCTGCGATTACGGCGCGCTTGGAGCTGCGCTTAGCGGAGCGGGGCCAACTCTTATCGCGTTTGTTGAAGCTGACAGCAAGAGCAAATCCGAGCTGGAGCAATTCCTGCTTGCCACATTGAAGCAAGAGGGGATCGAAGCAGAGACCATGTGGCTGAAGCCAGGCGAAGCAGGTCCGATTATTACGGTCGAGGATGCGGCAGCCCCTGCTCCAGTTCTTATGGAACGGATCAAAGGAGAGGTTGTCCGATGAAGACGATTGCGGTACTTCCGGCCGGCTCCGTATCGGATGAAGCAGTGAAGCGGCTGTTTGCCGGAGAACCTATGAATTGGAAGCATCACCGCCTGATTGCGGACGTGTTCATGTCGACCGTAAACGGTGTAAGCGATTATAGCGTTGTTCCCATCGAGAATACGATTGAAGGCTCCGTTAATCTGCATGTGGACTGGCTGGTTCATGAGGTGGATCTGCCCATCCAGGCGGAATGGGTGTATCCTTCGATCCAGAATTTGATCGGACGCGGCTCCGAAGCAGCCGGAGAAGAAGGCACGATTGACTTCAGCAAGATCAAGAAAGTAATCAGCCACCCGGTTGCGATTGCGCAATGCCTCCAGTTTTTGCGGAGCGAGCTCCCGCATGCGGAGATTGAGACCGCGGGCAGCACGTCGGAGGGCGTCAAAATCGTGAAGGAAAATCCCGGCCAAGGCTGGGCGGCGATTGGCACGATGACCGCTGCCGGCAACAACGGGCTTGATGTGCTAAGCCAGGGAATCACGGACCACGACAATAACTATACCCGTTTCCTGTTGGTTGGGAGCGAGCCGTTTAGGGCACGGCAATCCGATAAGCAGAAGACGAGTATCCTGATTACGCTGCCCGAGGATTACCCCGGTGCCTTGCATCAAGTGCTTGCCGCGTTTGCCTGGCGGAAGATCAACCTGTCGAAGATCGAGTCCCGCCCGACGAAGAAAAAGCTGGGCAATTATTATTTTTATATCGATATCGACATGGCGCTGGATTCGGTGCTTTTGCCTTCGGCGCTCGAAGAAATCGAAGCGCTTGGATGCCAGGTGCGGATTCTCGGCAGCTATCCAAGCTTTACTTACGAGCAGCTTTTGTAATGAAATGACGAGCCATAGCGTTGCCCTTTTGCGGGCAGCGCTATTTTTTTTGCGTGAAGGTGGAGACACCAGCCTACGTTCTGCATAGGATGTAATGATTGATAGCAGGCATTCGCCGTGCCGTTATACAAAGAACGTGACAGGAGGTTTTTCGCTAGTGAAAATCCATGTTGTAAAGAAAGGCGATACATTGTATTTCATTGCCCAGAAACATAATGTATCGATTGAAGACATTTTAAAGCTGAACCCTTCCATTACGAACCCGGATTTGCTGGATGTCGGAATGAAGCTGAAGGTTCCATCGGCAAACGAGGTTGGCGGCGGAACAGGAGGACTGGACATTATGCATCAACATGTAGTGAAACAAGGGGATACGCTTTGGAAGCTGTCGAAAGCTTGGGGAGTGCCCCTGGCAGACATGATTAAAGCGAATCCGCAGCTTAAGAACCCGAATGTGCTTCTGACAGGCGAGATTGTCAACATACCTAAAACAGCTACTCCAACAGAAGTACAGGGTAACGGCGGCGGTGTAACCGCGCAAGGTACAGGAAATGCGCATCATCCGCTTCATCCGATGTCGCTGATGCATGGCGTACAGAATTGGGTTGGCAAGAAGCCAACAGGCCAGATGCCCGCAGCTCAAGCTCCGGTTCAAAAAACGCCAACCGCTCCAATAGCCCCGGTAGCTCCGACCGAGAAAACGCCAACGGCGCCAATTGTTACTCCAGTAGCCCCGGCAGCGAAAGAGCAGCCTGCAAAGAAAGCTCTGCCTATTCAGAAATCGCCGGGTAAAAAAGCGAATCATGCTGAAGAAGCGGCAAACGTGAAGCCGAACATGAAACCGAATATGAAGCCTGCCATGGAAGCTAACGTTCAACCTAATATGAAGCCAAACGTGTCGCCAATCATGCAATCCAAGCCGGAGCCTAAGCTTCAGCCAAGCGTGGACCTGTTCAAGCAATTCGGGATTCCTGCGGTAGAAGCGGCTTCCCAGCCCCATCATGGCTACGGCAATATGGCGCCAATGGTATCTCCGTTGCAAGTTGGCCCCGGCTTTGGTTACGGTCATGGCGGTTGGCCAGGATCCAATGTCAGCCCTGCAAGCGAAGGGCCATGGTGCCCTCCCGGAACGATGCCTATCGCGGCTGGTCCTGGCTACGGTTACGGCATGGGTAACGTATCCCCGGCTGTATTTGGTTCCGAAAATGCGTCTCCGGTACTTGGCGCGGAAAATGTAAGTCCAGCGGCAACCGGGAATAATGCTGCACCGGCGGCTCTGGGCAGCAATGCCGCTCCGACTAATGTAAGCCCTGCTGCAGTCAGCCCAACGCAAGGCTACGGCTTTGTATCTCCGGCAAATGTCGGCCCAGAGCATGGTTACGGCTACGGCCCAACGGCAGTGTCCCCAGCAGAGATGGGACCTGGTTACGGCTGGCCAGGGGCAGTGTCCCCGGCAGAGATGGGACCTGGTTACGGCTGGCC
>NZ_NMOK02000041.1:0-41818 GCF_003399985.2 Paenibacillus sp. ATY16
GCTCGTTGTTCAGTTTTCAAAGAACAATTTTTTCAACAACGCTGCATATCTTATCACGTTATCGAACTTAGTGTCAAGCTTTATTTTTCATCGAATTTCTCAATGATGTTTAGCTTTTCGTCCGAACCGCTTGTCTCTCTCGGCCGGAATTAGAATATACCATAGATCAAAAGCACTTGGCAAGCATTATTTCAAAAAAACTTTAAAACCTCTCGAATAACAAAACAGGGCTGCCCATAAGCCATATCATTATGACTTCGAGACAACCCCTGTGCGAATAGTTCTGATTACTTCGCTGCCGCGGCTGAAGTTCTCACTTGCTCGTTTGCCTTCAAAGCATCGAGAATGCTGATTTTTCCGAAACCACTGCCTTTAGTTGTTCCCTTTAGAGATTGGCCAACCGGTATCATCGTTACTCACCTCCTTTACTTAGTATCATCTGACCTCAAATAGCTCCGAAGCTCGTCGAATGCGGTTTCGAATACAAGCTCCGCTCTCCCCCGGCTCTCCGTTTCTCCAATCTCTCGAGCGAATTTAGAATACAAATTAATCAAGTAGGCATGATCGGCGCGTACATGGAATTTAACCCTCTGAATCTCGTCATGTTCCTCCATGACGTGATTCATCCATTTAGCGAAGCCCTTATAGAATTGCATGCCGCTTCGATAGGCGGGAGATAGACTCGCCGACTCTATAAATAACGTCTCGCCTTCTGCCTCCAACCGATATTGAATATAACCCTGCAGCTTGCCATGCTCGTCATCAAATAACAACAGCCGGCTCCCATTCAAGGAAAGCGTCAAATGCGCAATAGCATCATAAAACAATAAACGTTCATCAAATTCATAGCTATGCGCGAGAAAATATCGGGCAAATCTCGCAAAATCTCGACCCTGATGGCAAGCTGCCGGAAATAGACGGCCCACTACGATTTCCTCCTTCAGGCCCGCACTCCGAGTACCTTTACTTTACGCTAATGCTCTCGCTTGAATTTTGCTAAGTATTTATTTAATTGGCGCAAAGTGACCCGGTAACCAATGACCAACTCTCCGTCTCTAGTCCGTTCGGCGAACTTATTGAACAGCCTTATTGCGTATTTATCCATCCCCGTCCAAAAAACCAGCTCGTTCACTGCCCCGTTAAGCTCGTTTAAATGGCTGGCAAGCATCTGTAATCCTTCAAGAAAAACCCTTGTACACCTATAAGACTCGGACAGAAGAGCAACTTGCAGCTGCACGACATGCCGATCTTCGTAATTGCCTTCTCCCGTGCCATGAATATAGCCGAATGCGCCAATGACTTCCCCCTCACCGTTCAGGCAGAGAAAACATTCCTGCCCCATCAGAATAGGGCTGGCGATAAAATTGAAAGCCACGAGGAAAGGATACGGCAGTCGTAGATCCTCATAATTCGCTAAAAGAAAATCCATGTACTTTCGTTGACAAGCCTCGGTCGCGCATACGGAAAACGTTGTAAACATGCCAAAATACCCCTATTTCTTTTGCTTTATTATAGAAGAACTTAACAAATCGAAATACCAACTTTAGTTGATAATTTCTATTCGCACAGCAAGTTTTTCACCAGAAATTGGGTATCCCCATAACCTCCATTGGCTTGTTTCCTGCTTAAAAAGAATATCGGTTACGCCCATTCCCTTATCTCCGCTCCTACATACAATGTTTTAGCCCATCATATAAGGAGTGACAAGATCATGTCATTTTTCCCACCTTTTGGACCTCCCGGATTCCCTGGACAGCCAGGCCCACCGGGACCGCCTCCTGGACCTCCGGGACAACAGGGCCAGCCGATGGCACCTAGTTCACCTCCGCCGGGATTCATCCCTCAACAACCCACGGTTCAGCCGTTTGCGGTTGATCCTGGCGCGATTTCACGTTGCATGTTCAGGAATACGTACATTTGGCTAAGAAACGGGAATCAATTCTGGTTCTTCCCGGTTTTCTTAGGGCGTACTTCAGTCGCCGGGTTTCAATGGAACGGTAGATTCTGGATGTACACCGGCCTGAGCCTGCAATCCATTCAATCCTTTACTTGTGTCTAAATAAACACAAAAAAGCTCCGATCTACTAAGAACGGAGCTTTTTTCGTATCTAAAAAAAGCAAAAACCACATCCTCATGCGGATGTGGTTCATGATGGTGGAGGCGAGGGGATTTGAACCCCTGTCCGAAGACAACGCCACACAGGCTTCTACGGGTGTAGTCACAGTATTGATGTCACCCGAGCGTCGTCCCGTAACCGACTACGCGTTGGGTCAGCCTGATTATCTTCTTCCGTCGACCCCAGGCGGAGACCGAAGCGGCGTATCCCACTACTTGTTAGCCCCTAGTCTAGTCACATGGGCGATGCTAGGTAGGAGCACGCTCACAGGTTATTAAGCTGCGAAAGCGTAAGTTTGTTGTTGTTTGCCATTTAATAGGCTTTAGCGTTGATGAAGCAGACGACTCCCTGCTACCCGCAACCCGTGCTCGTACTATCCCCGTCGAATCCATAAACGCCCCCAATATCGCATAAACGGTGTATTTCGACCGATTAGCTGTAAGAACGCCCGGAATGAGGTGCAGCGCTTCTGCGCTACTCATTACAAGCAAGTATTCCTTCAATCATTTGTTGCAGCAGCGCGTCGTATCCCTTAGCGCTACTTTAGTATAACACGAACTTCATCGCTAATGCTTAGATTCTTAATGCCAATGATGGCGGAAAGCTGGAACCTGAACCAGCGAGTGAAGCAAATGCCAATTACCTTACGACTTTCTGCTTCTCGCGCAGCGCACGCTGGATATCCCGTTGCGCATCGCGCTTCGCGGCCGTATCGCGCTTATCGTATTGCTTCTTACCTTTACCAAGCCCGATCAAAAGCTTCGCGTAGCCGTTACGCACATAAATCTTTAGCGGCACGATCGAATAGCCCTCTTGCTTGGATTGGCCGAGCAGTTTGTGAATTTGCTGCTTGTGGAGCAGCAGCTTCCGAGCGCGGGTCGGATCAGTCGGATTATGGCGGTTGCCCTGTTCAAAAGGACTGATATGCATGTTATGAATAAACATCTCGCCATTCCTGATCGTTGCAAATGCATCGCTAATATTCGCTTTCCCCATGCGGAGAGCCTTGATCTCCGTGCCCATCAGCACGATTCCCGCTTCATACGTATCCTCAATGAAGTAATCATGGGAAGCTTTTTTGTTTTGAGCGAGCTGTTTGCCGTCATTTTTTTTAGCACCCACAGCGGTTCACCTCATTTTCGTTTACGCATTCCGATAGAGAAGCGTTATTAGAAATTCATTGTAACAACTTTATAAATCTAAAGCAAGACTCGAAAATACATCGCTTACATAAACAAAAAAACCGCCCCGTTAAGGGCGGTCTTCGTTCGTTAAATTAAGCTATTACAGCTTAACAACGTTCTCAGCTTGTGGTCCGCGGTTGCCTTGAACAACGTTGAACTCAACGCGTTGGCCTTCTTCAAGAGTTTTGAAGCCTTCGCCAACGATTGCGGAGAAGTGTACGAATACGTCATTGCCGCCTTCAACTTCGATGAAGCCGAAACCTTTCTCAGCGTTGAACCATTTAACTGTACCTTGTTGCATGTGTATTACCTCCAAAAATGTATTAATATGCGCCTATTTCGTATCGAAACAAAAAATTCACACATTGAAAAAGGTCCATGACTTAAATGACACCCTTTTCAATATGTGAATTCAGGTTCATATCATCAATTGCTTTGAGTGTACTATACCCAAAATCAAAAATCAAGCGACAAGCTTAAATATATTTTCCCATCTTATCCAAGGAAAACGGCGCTGCTTCTCCGCAGCCTGCGCCCCGTCTTGCAGCGCCGTTATTTAGAGTTATAGTACGTTTGTCATGTTAAATATTTATTTACGTTTCTTGCGAACGAACGCTGCGGTGGAATTGCCTCCGCCATTTCGTTTCTTGTTTTTATTTTTCCCTTCTTCGCCGGAATTATTCGCTCCGCGTGAAGAATTCGAGCCTTGTGATGATTTTGCGTCTCCGCGCTGGCCCCCGCCGCCTCCGCTGCGGTTGCCTCGGCCGCCGCGCCTGCCGCGGCCGCCATCAAAGACAGAGCCTTGATCCGGATCTTCGCCCGTATCGGCGTCTCTGCCGCGGCTGCCGCTAATCGGCAGCCCCCACATATCCGTGCGCGGCCTTGCCCCGCGCACTTGACGCCCTTGCTCGAGCGGCTTCGCCTGCTCTTGCCAAGGCGAGCGCTCCGCCGCGCCTTCGGCCGGGCGGCTCGCGCCCCCTGCCGCTCCGCGGTCAGCGCCTCCGCGCTTCCGCTTCGCGTTTCCTTGCGCGCCGCCATGCTCGGCGCGCTGAACATCTCCGCGGCCGCCCTTGCCAGGGCCGCGATTACCACGCTCGCCGCGCGCTTCGCCGCCGCGGCCGCCTTCCTTCCCGCGGCCGCCTTTTCCGCCGCCGCGTCCAACTATCGCGCCCGTGTCCCCGCCGCGGCTGAAACCTCCGCGCTTGCGGCCGCCTCCGTTGCGCGCGCCAAATCCTGCATCCGCTACGCCACGGAAATCGCTGCGCGGCTTCATGTCCACCATCTCGAAATCGATGGTGTAATCGTCCATGTTCACCTGCGCCACGCGGATTTTCACTTCATCGCCGATGCGGTATACCTTCGAGGTACGCTCGCCGATCAGCACCATATGAAGCTCGTGGAAGTGGTAATAATCATCCGTCAAACCGCTCAGTCGGATAAGGCCTTCCACCGTATTATCCAATTCGACAAACATGCCGAAGCTTGTCACGCTGCTGATAATGCCGTCGAATTCCTCTCCGACTTTGTCCAGCATAAATTCGCACTTTTTAAGCTTATCCGTATCCCGTTCCGCATCAACCGCCACGCGTTCGCGTTCGGAGGAATGCTGCGCGATGTCCGGCATGCGGGCCGCCAGCGCCTCGTTGCGTTTTTCCGGCAATGCCCCGCCGTTCTCGAGGACCTCGCGGATAACCCGGTGAATCACTAGATCCGGATAACGCCGGATCGGCGATGTGAAGTGGGAGTAGAACTCCGCCGCAAGCCCAAAGTGGCCGAGGCTTTCCGCATCGTATTTCGCCTGCTTCATGGAGCGCAGCATCACGGTCGAAATAACCGTCTCTTCCTTTGTGCCGTGGATCTCTTCTAGAAGCGTCTGCAAAGCGCGCGGATGAACCGAATTGCCCTTGCCTTTTACCACGTAACCGAAGTTCGAAGCGAATTGCATGAAGTGAAGCAGCTTCTCCTGATCGGGATCCTCGTGAATCCGGTACAGGAACGGCACGCGGAGCCAGTGGAAATGCTCGGCTACCGTTTCGTTCGCCGCAAGCATGAACTCTTCGATAATCATTTCCGCAATAGAACGCTCTCGCTTGATAATATCAACCGCTTTGCCTTCCTCGTCGACGATCACTTTTGATTCCTGGAAATCAAAGTCGATTGCGCCCCGCTTCATCCGTTTCTTCCGAAGCTTCATCGCAAGCTCTTCCATCAGCGTGAACATGTCCAGCAGATCGGCGTAACGTTCCTTCAGCTCCGTCTCCGGCTCTTCTTCGGTCGCCGTCAAGATCTTGCGCACATTCGTATAAGTCATGCGCTCTTTCGTCTTAATAACGCTCGTGAAAATATCGTGGCGAACGCGCTTCAGCTTGGAGTCAAACTCCATCTCGCAGGAGAGCGTCAGGCGGTCAACCTGAGGGTTCAGCGAGCAGATCCCGTTCGACAAGCGATGCGGCAGCATCGGAATAACCCGGTCTACCAGGTAAACGCTGCATCCCCGGCGGAAAGCTTCCTGGTCAAGCTCCGAACGTTCCTTCACGTAGTAGCCGACATCGGCGATATGAACGCCAAGCAGATAGTTGCCGTTCTCCAGCCGCTTCACATGAACCGCGTCATCAAGGTCCTTCGCGTCTTCGCCGTCAATCGTTACAATCACTTCTCCGCGAAGATCGCGACGGCCTTGTTCGACAATCTCTTCCTCGGTAATGGAGTCCGGAGCCGCCTCGGCTTCGGCCATCACTTCGTCCGAGAAGCCCTCGGGCAGCTGATGCTTGCGGATAATGGATAAAATGTCGATGCCCGGATCGTTCTTATGTCCGAGAATTTCGATAATTTCGCCTTGCGCCGCAGACCGTCCTTCCGGATAGGAAGTAATCTTTACGACCACCTTCTGACCGGTTACCGCCCCTTGAAATTCACCCTTCGGAATAAAAATATCCCGGTTAATCCGTTTATCATCCGGAACAACAAAGCCAAATGCCTCATGGCTTTCGAACGTGCCCACTACCTGCGTAACGGCACGCTGCACAATGCGGACGACCTCGCCTTCCATCCGGCCTCCGCCTTCGCTTTGCGAAGTAATGCGCACCAGCGCGATATCGCCGTTCATCGCGCTCTTCTGATCGTTTGCATGTATGTAAACATCAGGATGATCCTTCTCGTCAGGCAGCAAAAACGCGAAGCCCTTCGCGTGCGCCTGGATTTTCCCTCTTAGCAGGTTCATACGCTCCGGAACGCCATAGCGTTCATTGCGCGTCCGAATGACTTTGCCCTCTTCCTCGAGCTGATTAAGCAGCTTCAGAAATTCTTTAAACTCCGCCGCATCGTTAATGCCGAAATGTTGTTCCAGCTCCTGATAAGTCATCGGCTTGTAGGCCGTTTCCCGCATAAAATCAAGCAGTTCCTGCTCTTGCATCATAGTTTTCCTTGTCACCTCATACACCGGAGGCTTTCCCTACCGCCATCCAGCTACCGGTTGATAGATTATCATATACCGTTTAGTATACACGAAATCATTCCTTAGCATCCGTAAAAGACCGGAAAAAACAAAAAAACGGAGGTCTCCCTCCGTTTCTGAGTACGAATCGCAATGATTTACACTTTAACTACGTATGCTACAACCAGCGCCAGGATAAAGAACCCGCTCGCCAGCCCTACTGTCAAACGCTGAAGGAACAAGTCCAAACCGCGCGCCTTCTGCTTACCGAACAAGTGCTCAGCACCGCCAGTAATCGCCCCGGACAAACCAGCGCTTTTCCCTTTTTGCAGCAATACAACTGAGATCAAGCCGATTGCAAAAATAACGAGCAAAATCTTCCAAAAGATTTCCATTTGATCCACCTCCAGCATAGGAGCTCCGTTAAACACATAAATTGATTTTATCATAGGAGGACAAGTAATTCAATAGTTTCAAATTTCGGCGTGAATTCCATTAAACAGCAAAAAAGGCATCCCCTCACCGGGATGCCTTTTTACTATTGCCAAAAAACTTATTTGAAGTTTTTCAGGTTGTAGAATGCCGATTTGCCTGCATATTGAGCAACCGAACCGAGTTGGTCTTCAATGCGGAGCAATTGGTTATATTTCGCTACGCGGTCCGTACGGGACGGAGCGCCTGTTTTGATCTGGCCAGCGTTTGTAGCAACCGCGATGTCAGCGATTGTGCTGTCTTCGCTTTCGCCGGAACGGTGGGAGATAACCGCTGTGTAACCAGCGCGTTTCGCCATTTCGATCGCGTCGAATGTTTCAGTAAGCGAACCGATTTGGTTAACTTTAACGAGGATGGAGTTACCCACGCCTTTTTCGATACCGTCGGACAGACGCTCCGTGTTTGTAACGAACAGGTCGTCACCAACGAGTTGTACTTTGCCGCCGAGTTTGTCAGTGAGCAATTTCCAACCTTCCCAGTCGTCTTCCGAGCAGCCGTCTTCGATTGTGATGATTGGGTACTTCTCAACCCACGAAGCAAGCAGGTCAACGAATTCCGCGGAAGTGAAGGATTTGCCTTCGCCTTCGAGGTGGTATTTGCCGTCTTTGTAGAACTCAGTGGAAGCTACGTCCATACCGAGGAATACGTCAACGCCCGGTTTGTAACCAGCACGCTCGATAGCGGAAATGATTGTTGTGATCGCTTCTTCGTTGGAACCAAGGTTAGGAGCGAAGCCGCCTTCGTCGCCTACCGCAGTGTTCAGGCCTTTGTCTTTCAGAACCGATTTCAGGTTGTGGAAGATTTCAGCGCCGATGCGAAGAGCTTCTTTGAAGGTTGGAGCGCCAACCGGCAGAACCATGAACTCTTGAACGTCAACGTTGTTGTCCGCATGCTCGCCGCCGTTGATGATGTTCATCATTGGAACTGGCAGCGTTTTTGCGTTGAAGCCGCCGAGGTAAGTGTACAAGGACACGTTCAGCGCGTCAGCCGCGGCGCGTGCAACAGCCATCGATACAGCCAGGATTGCGTTAGCGCCAAGCTTAGCTTTGTTAGGCGTACCGTCAAGCTCGATCATTTTGCGGTCGATCGCTACTTGATCAAGAGCGTCCAGACCGATGATTTCAGGTGCGATAATCGCGTTTACGTTCTCAACCGCTTTTTCTACGCCTTTGCCCAGGTAACGGCCTTTGTCGCCGTCGCGGAGCTCAACAGCTTCGTAAGCGCCAGTGGATGCGCCGGATGGTACGATTGCGCGGCCTTTGCCGCCGGATTCCAGGGATACTTCTACTTCTACAGTTGGATTCCCGCGGGAATCCAGCACTTCGCGTGCGTAAACGTCAACGATGATAGACATTTGAGTAACACTCCTTCAGTTAAGTTATTTATAGGGTTGAAGCATGGAAAACAAGCTGTATTGATTCTACCTTGAAACTTACTTCTGAATCAATGTTGTACCTGTCATTTCGGCTGGTTTAGCCAGCTCGAGCAAATCAAGAACCGTTGGAGCCAGGTCAGCCAGAATGCCGCCTTCGCGAAGCTCTCCGCCAGCTACTGTAACGATACAAGGAACCGGGTTCGTCGTATGCGCGGTGAACGGACGTCCGTTCTCGTCGAATACCATATCCGCGTTGCCGTGGTCAGCCGTAATGATCGCCACGCCGCCTTTTGCAAGGACAGCTTCCACCACTTGACCCAGACATTCATCGGTTGCTTCAACCGCTTTGATTGTAGGCTCCAGCATGCCGGAGTGACCTACCATGTCAGGGTTGGCAAAGTTAAGTATGATCGCGTCATGCTTATCGGCTTCGATCTCTCTCACCGCTGCCGCCGCAACCTCGTACGCGCTCATTTCCGGCTGCAGGTCGTAAGTTGCAACCTTCGGCGAATTGATCAGTACGCGAGTCTCGCCCGGAAGCTCAACATCGCGGCCGCCGCTGAAGAAGAACGTTACATGCGGGTACTTCTCGGTTTCCGCAATACGAAGCTGTTTCTTGTTGTTTTGAACAAGTACTTCGCCAAGCGTGTTATCCAGGTTCTTAGGAGAGTATGCCACATACCCATCAATGGACTCACTGAACAGTGTCAGACAGACAAAGTACAGGTTTTTAGGGCATTTTTCGCCACGGTCGAAACCACGGAAATCAGCATTTGTGAATACTTGCCCAAGCTGAATCGCACGGTCGGGACGGAAGTTGAAGAAGACGATCGAATCCTCCGATTCAACCAGACCTACCGGCTCTTCGTTCTCGCCTACGATAACCGTTGGCATAACGAATTCATCATAAACGGATTTTTCGTAGGATTCAACTACAGCCTTGATTGGATCCGTGTATTTAGGACCTTCGCCGTAAACCATGGCGCGGTACGACTTCTCCGTACGCTCCCAACGCTTGTCGCGGTCCATTGCGTAGTAACGGCCTTGAACGGTAGCGATCTGGCCTACGCCCACTTCTTCAATTTTCGCTTGCAGCTGTTCCAGGTAACCCTTCGCGCTGTCCGGAGCAACGTCGCGGCCGTCGAGGAAGGCATGAATGAATACTTCGTTCAGCTCCTCTTTCTTAGCCAGTTCCAGCAGAGCAAACAGGTGAGCAATGTGGCTGTGTACGCCGCCGTCGGACAGCAGGCCGTACAGGTGAAGCTTCTTGCCGTTCGCTTTCGCGTGGCGAACCGCACCAAGAAGCGTCTCGTTATCGAAAAATTCGCCGTCGCGGATCGACTTCGAGATGCGAGTCAGATCCTGATATACGATACGGCCAGCGCCGATGTTCAAGTGACCAACCTCGGAGTTGCCCATTTGGCCATCCGGCAAACCTACTGCTTCGCCGGAAGCAGTAAGGGTTGTATGAGGATATGTCGACCAGTAGCGGTCGTAGTTTGGTTTTTTCGCTTGCGCTACGGCATTGCCGGTTACGTCGTCGCGAAGGCCAAAGCCGTCGAGAATAATCAGTGCAACTGGTTTCGGAGCCATCTTACTTGGCCCCCTCAACGAGTGCGATATAGGAAGCAGGTTCAAGCGATGCGCCGCCGACAAGAGCGCCGTCGATATCCGCTTGTCCCATGTATTCCGCAACGTTGTTAGGTTTTACGCTGCCGCCGTATTGGATACGAACCGCATCAGCCGTAGCCGCATCATACAGATCAGCAACTACGCTGCGGATGTAGCCGATAACGTCCTGCGCGTCTTCGGAAGTCGAAGATTTGCCTGTGCCGATCGCCCAGATTGGCTCATAAGCGATAACCACTTCAGCTGCTTGCGCAGCCGACAGGCCTTGGAATGCCGCTTCGGTCTGCACTTTGCAAACATCCTTCGTTTGGTTAGCTTCGCGCTCTTCGAGCTTTTCGCCCACGCAAACGATTGGCGTAATGCCGTGTTTGAATGCCGCATGCATTTTTTTGTTAACGATCTCGTCGGTTTCAGCGAAGTAAGCACGACGCTCGGAGTGACCGATAATGACATACTTCACGCCAAGATCCTTCAGCATAACGCCGCTGATTTCGCCCGTGAACGCACCGTTGTCTTCGAAGTGCAGGTTTTGCGCGCCGATTGCGATCGACGTGCCTTTTGCCGCTTCAACAAGCGCCGGAAGAGTAGTGTAAGGAGCGCAAATGACGCTCTCTACGCCAGCAACCTCAGCCTTGCCTTTCACTTCGGAGAAGAACGACACAGCTTCGGAAACGGTTTTGAACATTTTCCAGTTACCTGCAATGATAGGTGTTCTGCTCATCGTATATTCCCTCGTTTCTAAAATTATATATTTCTATCTTATTTATCGTTAAGAGCTACAACGCCCGGGAGTGCTTTGCCTTCCATGAATTCCAGGGAAGCGCCGCCGCCAGTGGAGATGTGGTCCATTTTGTCTGCCACGCCGAATTTCTCTGCAGCCGCAGCGGAGTCGCCGCCGCCGATCACCGTGTAACCAGCTGTTTCCGCGCATGCGTTAGCAACCGCACGAGTACCGTGGGAGAATGGTTCGATTTCGAATACGCCCATTGGCCCGTTCCAAACAACCAGCTTGGAGTTTTTGATAACGTCAGCGTAAATTTCGCGAGTTTTAGGACCGATGTCGATGCCTTCCCAGTCAGAAGGGATGCCGTCAACGTCAACGATCTTCGTGTTTGCGTCTTTGCTGAACTCGTCAGTAATAACGATATCAACAGGGATCAGGAAGTTTTTGCCCAGCGATTTTGCTTTCTCGATGAACTCAAGAGCCAGATCCAGCTTGGAGTTGTCAACGAGCGATTGGCCGATTTCATGGCCTTGCGCTTTGAAGAAGGTGTAAGACAAGCCGCCGCCGATGATGATGTTATCAGCGATCTCGATCATTTTGTTGATAACGTCGATTTTGTCTTTTACTTTCGAACCGCCAACGATTGCCGTGAAAGGACGCTCAGGGTTGTTCAGCGCTTTGCCGAGAACATCAAGCTCGCGCTCCATCAAGAGACCCGATACTGCAGGCAGGTAGTGCGCAATGCCTTCTGTCGAAGCGTGGGCACGGTGAGCGGCGCCAAACGCATCGTTTACGAACAGATCAGCCAGCTCGGCGAATTGCTTAGCCAGTTCCGGATCGTTCTTCTCTTCGCCCGCATGGAAACGAACGTTCTCAAGCAGGAGTACGTCGCCATTGTTCAGCGCGTTAACTTGTGCTTTCACTTCTTCACCAACGGAGTCGTTAGCTTTTACAACCGGTTTTCCAAGAAGCTCGGACAAACGTACGGCAGAAGCTGTGTGACGCAGTTCTTCAACCACTTCACCGTTTGGACGGCCAAGGTGGCTCGCGAGGATTACTTTAGCGCCTTTTTCGATCAGATAGTTGATCGTAGGAAGCGTTTCGCGGATACGCTTGTCGTCGGTAATTTTGCCATCTTCGAGTGGTACGTTGAAATCGACGCGTACAAATACGCGTTTGCCTGCTACTTCTACGTCACGAACACTTTTCTTATTCAATGGTGTTGCCTCCCTGATTATGAAGTTGAAAGCATATATGAGATAAAGCCTATAACAGCAGCAAAAAAGGCGTTCCTTCTCGCAAGAAGGAACGCCTTCGCCTAATATCCACTTAAGTGGAGCCGCAGACTAAGCGTATCCCGGAGCGTCAAGCTCCGGGACGAAAGCGTTCCATGCAATTGTGGAATAGCGTGTGTATCTTACAGACCTTTGCTTGCCACGAATGCAGCGAGGTCAACTACACGGTTCGAGTAGCCCCACTCGTTGTCGTACCAGGAGATAACTTTAACCATGTTGCCTTCTACTACCATAGTCGACAGAGCGTCGATTGTGGAGGAAGCTGGGTCGCTGTTGTAGTCGCTGGATACCAGTGGCAGTTCGTTGTAGTTCAGAATGCCTTTAAGAGCGCCTTCGGAAGCTTCTTTCAGAGCTGCGTTAACTTCTTCAACCGTAACGTTAACTTTCAGTTCAGCAACCAGGTCAGTTACGGAAACGTTAGGCGTAGGAACGCGCATAGCCATGCCGTTCAGTTTGCCTTTCAGTTCAGGCAGAACCAGGGATACTGCTTTTGCAGCGCCTGTCGACGAAGGAATGATGTTCTCAGCAGCTGCGCGAGCACGACGCAGGTCTTTGTGAGGAACGTCCAGTACGGCTTGGTCGTTTGTGTACGAGTGAATAGTAGTCATCATACCTTTAACGATACCGAATTTGTCGTTCAATACTTTTGCGAATGGTGCAAGACAGTTCGTTGTGCAAGAAGCGTTGGAGATTACAGTGTGCGATGCAGAATCGTACTTGTCTTCGTTAACGCCCATAACGATTGTGATGTCTTCGTTAGTTGCTGGAGCGGAGATGATAACTTTTTTAGCGCCGCCTTTAAGGTGAAGTTCGGCTTTTTCTTTCGCTGTGAAGATACCAGTGGACTCAACAACGATTTCAGCGCCTACGGAGCCCCATGCCAGGTTCTCAGGGTTACGTTCAGCAAATACTTTGATTTCTTTGCCGTTAACGAGAATTGCGCCTTCTTTTGCTTCAACCGTAGCATCAAGAGTGCCATGAGTTGTGTCATATTTCAGCAGGTGTGCAAGTGTTTTAGTGTCAGTCAGGTCATTTACCGCTACTACCTCAACATTAGGGTTGTTCAGCGATGCGCGGAACACGTTACGACCGATACGACCAAATCCGTTAATACCAATTTTAACCATTTTAAATTCCTCCTAAGCTTTTAAATGACTATGGTATATATTTCAAAACGTTCTGCAGCAGAGCCTGCCGCAAATCGTTAAGATAACGATTGCTGCTGTTCATCGATGATCGCGGACATCTCGAGAGCCGCCGCTTCATCGGTAACAAGTACATCATTGTGCCCAAATTTCATAATGGCTGCTATGGCTTCGCCTTTGCTATGGCCGCCAGCCACTCCTATAACAACTTCAGTCTTCACAATATCTTCGAGTCGTAATCCTACGGTCTGCATTTTGTGAACAACCTCGCCGTTACGGTCGAAATAAAAACCGAAAGCTTCAGCCAATGCGCCATCCGCGGCCATCGCCTTCACCAGTTCAGGATTCAGCTTTCTGCGCCGGGCCATCACCATAGCGTCCCCGATCCCGTGTACGACGATTCGGGCACTCCGGACAACCTCGACTATATCGCGGATATTCGGTTCCTGCATCATGGATGCGTAGGCTTCGTCACCAAGATGATCCGGCACATGGAGCATCCGGTAATTGGCGCCAGTACGCTTTGCCATTGTGGATGCAATGGTATTGGCTTGATAATCGAGACTTTCGCCAAGTCCGCCTCTCGCCGGTACAAACCAGTTGTTCTTGAGTGGTGTCGTAGAAGTTAATTGGTTAGCTACCTGAGCGATCGTCGTTCCGCCTGTTACGGCCACGACATCGTTTGGCTCCATCACTTTGCGAAGCACCTGGCAGGCTGCTCTTCCAAGTTCCCGCTTCGACTGCTCCGACTCCTCGGAATCGCCTGCTACAACAATGACCTGCGATAATCCGAAGTGACTCCTGATCTTCTCTTCCAGATCGGACAAGCCGAATAACGTCTTGTAGAAGGGCTCCAATTGCTCAAGCAATTGCTTGCCCGCTTCACTGATCCGCATTCCCGCCGTATGAATCTCCAGCAGTCCCTGCGATTTCAGGAAATCTGTTTCCGCCCTTAGCACCCGTTCCGTCATCCCTAAGGAATTGGCGAGCGTCCTCCGGCCGATCAGATCGGACAACATCACTTGGCGCAATATCGAGTATCGCTTCTTCATCACGTCAAGCAAATCTGGGAGAAGCTGCTGCTGCAGCTCAATAATGTGACGCATCCTCTACTTTTCACTCCACCCGTCAATAGGCGTAATGGGCTTTCAGGGGATGGACGTTAAACGTCCCGCATACTCACTTTAAGTCCCACCTCTATTTTAGCTAAAAACAATTCACATGGCAAGTAAGCAATCGCCGATGAAAGCGTTTGTATTCACGATTTGCTCAAATTTATTTTTCTCATCTATCTTGCTTTCTACAAATGAATCGCGTATACTAAGTTTTGCTGTTGCTTTCTTATGTAAATATGCGCCCGTGGTCCAATGGATATGACGTAGGCCTCCGGAGCCTGAGATCTAGGTTCGATTCCTAGCGGGCGCGCCATTCAACTTTACCTTAACGCTATACATAAACAGGAACCGTCCTCATCGAGGACGGTTTTTTTGTTTTTCTCAAAAATTGAGTTTGACTATCTTTGACTTTTGTTTGATCATCCGCTAGAATGGGAATCAGTAATACCATCTTTGCTATTTTGAGGAGGGGACTTGGTTGGATATGAATTTCGTTCCTATGGTTATTGAACAGAGCAATCGCGGAGAACGCGCTTACGACATTTACTCCCGCCTTCTGAAGGATCGCATCATCTTCCTCGGGTCGGGCGTAAACGATGTGGTAGCCAACTCCATTATTGCTCAGATGCTGTTCCTTGCAGCAGAAGATCCTGAGAAAGATATTTCTCTCTACATTAACAGCCCTGGCGGATCCATTACGGCAGGCATGGCTATCTATGATACGATGCAATACATTAAACCCGATGTTTCGACAATTTGCGTCGGCATGGCGGCATCGATGGGCGCTTTCCTGCTCACGGCCGGTGCCATTGGCAAGCGTTATGCGCTCCCGAACAGCGAAGTGATGATTCATCAACCGCTTGGCGGCGCTGAAGGTCAAGCAAGCGATATCGAAATCCGCGCCCGCCGCATTATCAAAATGCGCGATAAGCTGAACGGTATCCTAGCTGAGCGTTCCGGACAACCTCTCGATCGCATCGAGAAGGATACCGACCGCGATTACTTCATGAGCGCGGAAGAAGCTCGTCAATACGGTCTGGTCGATAAAGTCATCGAGCGTATTTAACGCATAAATACAAAAAGCGGCTGAACATGGATTTCCATGAGCAGCCGCTTTTTTTGTCGTTTTCTTAAAATATCAAAGAAAAAAGGACTATCCCATTGTCATTCAAAATGATGACTCGGGACACCCCTCTTTGTCGGTTCTTATTGGTTCTCCAGCTCTTCTTTGCTGACGAGCGCGACTAAAGCGTTTACAGCCTGTTCTGCATCCGAACCCTCTGCGCTGATATGAATCTCTGTGCCCGAGCTGATCGCAAGGCTCATGATACCCATAATGGATTTTGCGTTTACTTTCTTGTCGTCTTTCTCAACAAATACTTCGGAGGAAAATTTGTTCGCTTCTTGAACGAATAATGCGGCAGGTCTAGCGTGCAAACCTGTTTTAAGACGAACGACAACCGGTAGCCTTGTCATGGTAACCATACCCCCTATACTATAATAAGTCTGGCAATTTCGCTTCAGTGCTCAGCCTGACATGACTAATACCTTTAAAATGCAATGTTACACGCTTGCATAAGACTTTTTGTTCATATTATATCATTATACCATCTGATGCACTAGGTTAAAAGTTTAGCCGTTTCGGATTTTTTCCGCAAGTTCATCAATTTTCCGCAGCCGGTGGTTAACGCCGGACTTGCTTACGGTACCCTTCAGCATTTCGCCAACTTCCTTCAGGTTCATATCCGGATGCTGGAGCCTGATTTCGGCAACCTCTCTAAGCTTATCGGGAAGATTGTTTAATCCGATTTCCTTTTGCAGCAGCTTGATATTATCGATCTGTCTGACGGCCGCGCCAATCGTTTTGTTCAGGTTAGCCGTTTCGCAATTTACAATCCGGTTAACCGAGTTCCGCATGTCGCGCATAATGCGGACGTCCTCGAATTTGAACAATGCCTGATGGGCGCCAATAATGTTCAGCAGCTCGATAATTTTCTCGCCCTCTTTGATGTAGAACACAAAGCCTTTCTTCCGCTCGATACATCTTGCGTTTAGTCCAAATTTGTTGGCCAGCTCAACCAGCGCCTCGCAGTGCTCTTCGTACATCGACGAAATTTCAAGATGGTAGGAAGAGCCTTCCGGGTTGTTGACCGAGCCGCCGGCCAGGAACGCTCCGCGCAGATAAGATCGTTTGCAGCACGGCTTTTTGATGATTTCTTTATCAATACCCAAGTTAAACACAAAGCCTTCGGATACAATTCGCAGCTCACTTAGTATTTCCTGTACCTTCGTCGGAATTCTGACGATGTATACATTATTTTTTTTGAGGCGCATTTTCTTACGGACGAGCAGCTCCGTATGCACTTCAAAATGCTTTTTCACCAAGGAATAGATCCGGCGGGCAATTGCTGCGTTTTCGGTTGAGATGTCGAGGACGACTTTGCGGCTGGAGACGCTGACCGAGCCATTCATTCGAATGAGTGCGGACAATTCGGCACGTTCACAGCAGGTATCCGCCTCAACCATCGTCAGCTCTTTCTTCGTTTGGGCCGCAAATGACATCGCTTGTTCACCTCTTTCTTAACATCCAGTTTTCCACTAATTTATAAATATGATGACTTAGCCGCTCTGCGTCATGACGCAAAAACGTCCGGTACAGTACGAGACGATCGGATATAATCTCGTATCCCAACCGGTTTATTTCGTCTATATCCAGCTCTACCTGGGTAGAGCCCATTTCCGCATACTTTTCTGCCACCTCCGGAGAAATCTCCCCATCGTTGACCAGCACGTAATCGAAAAGCTTATGCCCGATATGCTCCTGCACCGCCTTGAGATGATCGCTGACCGAGTATCCATCCGTCTCGCCCGGCTGCGTCATCACGTTGCAGACAAACAGCTTTACAGCCGTTGATTCCACAATGGCCTTCGCTAGCTTAGGTACGAGCAGATTCGGAATAATACTCGTATACAAGCTGCCTGGACCAATCAGAATAGCATCGGCTTGTTCGATCGCTTCAATAGCCTCCGGAAGAGGCTCTACATTGTCGGGCTCTACGAATACCCGTTTAATCTTCTTTCCGGCTTTCGGAATCATGGATTCCCCGACCACAACGGTACCGTCGGCCATCTCGGCCTTCAGCACGATAGCCCGGCCCGCGGCAGGAAGCACTCGTCCCCGCACGGCCAATACCTTGCTAAGCTCCCGTACGCCCGTAACGAAATCGCCTGCAATATCCGTCATCGCAGCAAGCATCAGATTACCCAGGCTATGCCCGGCTAATCCGGTGCCGCTGGAGAAACGGTATTGAAGCACTTCCGTCAATAAAGGCTCCGCATCCGCAAGCGCCATAATAACGTTGCGGATATCGCCCGGAGGCGGGATCTGCAGTTCGTTGCGCAGTACTCCCGAGCTTCCCCCGTCATCGGCGACCGTCACGATTGCCGTAATATCGAGAGGCTTCTCCTTAAGCCCCCGCAGCATCACCGACAAGCCGGTTCCGCCGCCTACCACAACAATTTTCGGCCGCCTTATAATTTTATGCCTACTCTGCATCCAATCACCCCGTCAATGCTTATCACGGTCAGCATCGCGGTGGCTGACGCGTACCCGTTCCGTATCGCTGCTGCCGAGCATGCGACCCAAATATTCTGCAATCGCAACCGAGCGGTGTTTGCCGCCCGTACACCCGATGCCGATAACGACCTGGCTCTTGCCTTCTTTGTGGTAAAGAGGGAGAAGAAACTGGAGCATATCGAGCAGCTTGGTCAGGAAGGCTTGCGTCTCCGGCCATTTCATCACGTAATCGTATACTTCCGGGTTTTGCCCGGTATTCGGGCGCAAATGATCCACGTAATGCGGATTAGGCAAAAAGCGCACGTCATAAATCAAATCGGCGTCGATCGGAATGCCGTATTTGAACCCGAAGGAGGTCACGTTCACCGAAAGGCTGTTGTTCTCCAGGTTCGTAAACCGCGAAATAATACGCTCCTTGAGCTGTGCCGGCTTGATATTGCTTGTATCAATAACCTGCGAAGCCGAGCCCTTCAAATCCTCCAGCATTCTTCTCTCGTTGCGGATGCCTTCAAGCGGCATGCCCTCCGGAGCAAGCGGATGACGACGGCGGCTTTCCTTATAGCGCTGGACGAGCACCTCGTCCGTTGCGTCCAGGAACAAAATTTCGCAGCTGATCGTGAAATGCTCTTTGATAAAGCTTAAAGATTCCGATAAGGCGGTAAAAAATTCACGGCCCCTAAGGTCAATCACAAGGGCTACTTTGCCGATTTTGCCATTCGACTGCTCAATCAGCTCTGCGAATTTAGGGATGAGCACCGGCGGTAAATTATCAACGCAGAAAAAGCCCAAATCTTCAAGGCTCTGTACGGCAATCGTCTTGCCCGCGCCAGACATCCCTGTAATGATAACAAGCTTTGACATCGCTCCCGTTTCCATAGCTGTCCCCTCTCTCCCCATCGTAACGCTGTCCATACTCATTAGGAACGCAAGATAAGACCCGCCGCGCCTACAACGCCCGCGTTATTGCCAAGCGTAGCCGCAACGATCTTCACGCCTTCTTGTGCTTCCTTCTGGGTATATTTCTGGAATACCTCGCGAATTTGGTCGAACAGGAAGTCGCCTGCTTTCGACACGCCGCCGCCGATAATAAAGCACTCCGGATTCAATACGACAGCCATCAATGCCATCGATTTGCCAAGGTAGTACGCTGCGCGGCTAACGATACGCGAAGCAACCTCGTCGCCTGCTTTCGCGGCGTCGATAACGTCTTTCGCCATAATGTCTTCTACTGTCGACAAGACGGTGCGGTCTCCGCGCTCAACAGCGTCCTTCGCCATGCGGATAATACCTGTAGCGGAGGATACCGACTCGAGGCAGCCCATTTTGCCGCAGCCGCATTGAATCGCTTCCAGATCGGGAACAATCGCGATGTGGCCCAGCTCGCCTGCCATGCCCGCAAAGCCCTCTACGATTTTGCCGCCGATAATAATACCGCCGCCTACGCCGGTACCCAGTGTATAGCAGACGCAGTTATCGATGCCTTTGCCCGCTCCAGCCCATGCTTCGCCAAGCGCGGCAACGTTTGCGTCGTTATTAACGAGGACTTTAACTTGAAGCTCCTTCTCGAGATATTCCTTCAAATGAACATTCTCAATCTTCAAGTTGCCCGAAAATTTTACAATACCGTTCGGAATATCAAGGAAGCCGGCGATCCCTACGCCAACGCCTGCAACTTGCTCCCATTCAAACGGCGATTCGGTCACGATGTTCCGCGCATACTGCGCAATATTATGAAGGATGGTGTCCGTACCTTTACTCGTTTCCGTCGGCCCTTCGTAAGTGTGGAGCAATTCTCCCTCCACGTTACAAATCCCAACTTTAATAGCGGTGCCGCCGACATCGACTCCAACGTAAATCTTCTCAGACATTACTAGTCCACCTCATTAATATGTTATCTACTCTTTAACCAACTATAAGCCAATGCCCTATTCCGGTCAAGATAATCGCCGCCCCAGTGTTTCCCTTGAGCTATAAGAAGCTGGCAGGAAAAAGCCCTCTCCGGGAGAGGAAAGGGCCGACTTCATCTCGTTTATTAATGTGAGCCGATGTTCTCGAGGAACCGTTCGCAATCAAGCGCCGCCATGCAGCCGCTGCCTGCCGCCGTAATCGCTTGGCGGTATTTGTTGTCCTGTACGTCTCCGCAGGCGAATACGCCCGGCACGTTCGTCTCCGAGCTGCCTGGCTTCACTTTAATGTAGCCATGCTCGTCGGTGTCGATCTGGCCGTTCAGGAACTTCGTGTTAGGCGTATGGCCAATCGCGATAAAGACGCCGTCCGTCTGGATCGTTTCGTCTTCGCCCGTTGCATTGTTGCGGACTTTAAGGCCGGTAACGCCCATGCCGTTCGCTTCTACCTCCAGTGGCGTACGGTTCAGGCTCCAGCTGATTTTCTCGTTCTCGCGTGCGCGGTCCTGCATGATTTTTGAGGCGCGGAGCTCATCACGACGGTTTACGAGTTCAACATTCGTCGCAAAGCGGGTAAGGAAGTTCGCTTCCTCCATGGCCGAATCGCCGCCGCCGATCACCACGATCTTTTTATTGCGGAAAAAGAAGCCGTCACAGGTTGCGCATGTGCTTACGCCGCGGCCGATATTATCTTTCTCGCCCGGGATACCCAGCCATCTAGCCGAGGCTCCGGTAGAAATAATAATCGTATCGCCGACAAATTCGCCTTTGCCTTCTACCTGAAGCTTGAACGGACGCTCCGACATATCGACGCTGTTCACCCAACCGGTCATGAACTCGGCGCCGAAACGTTCCGCCTGCTTGCGCATATTCGCCATTAGGTCGGGCCCCATAATTCCTTCCGGAAAGCCCGGGAAATTCTCGACCTCCGTCGTCGTGGTCAACTGGCCGCCCGGCTCCGGTCCTTCGATGACAAGAGGCTTCATGTTTGCGCGCGCCAAATAAATCGCTGCCGTGAGGCCGGCTGGGCCGGTGCCTATAATAATGGATTTGTACATGGTTGTCCTCCTAAAAGTGGCGATGGTTGCTGGATTACTTCGGTACCGGCCGCCGATGTCGCTGCGCGAAAATAACGTCCTTCCGATCGCTGTTGTCCCTTAGTTTCTTGATTTGATCAACCCTCTAAAGGTTGAAACTAATGGACAAAGGCGAACACTCCGTTTCTCCAGTACGTTATTTTCGCTCCGCTTACGCTTGCTCAGACAACCAAACTAATACCAGCAACATCGCAGGTTTTTAAGTCGTCCAACCACAGGTGGTTGGAGAGGGGAAAGATAAGAACGCTGCAATATAACCTTATTATATATAAGTTTGCCCGGTAAAAACAAAACGCACTTAGGGAACCATATCCTAAGTGCGTTTATAATGGGCGGAATGCCCTATTCGAGATGGTCCAAGGAGAAGACCGAGCTGATCGATTTCATCTTTTCCTTGATCCCGCATACCTCGTCGATTTTTTTGGCGTTCTTGCTTACGGTTGCGATGGAGACGCCGTAACGCTCCGAGATTTCGGGATACGACGTTGTCCGACGGTGCATTTTTGCCGTTAAATACTCAAGCGCCGCCGCCCAGCCTTCCGGCTTGGTCAGCTTTGGCACTTCCGGATACAGTCTTGACAGGAACTCTACCCACAGCGTCATCAGATCGTACTGCTGCACAAGGTCGAAGCGTTTGTTCACGCGAGACATCGCCGCTTCCACGACCTCCTGCCACTTGTCTTCCCATACGGGCAGACGGGATGGAACCCGGTTCGGCTCAATGACCGTTGCTTTGCCTTCCAGTACGGCTTGAAGCGGTTCCTGTACGCCGATTGTGCGAAGCACAAACACGGCAATCCGCTTCAAATAATCATCTTCGTCCGCTTCGAGCAGGAACGCGCGAAGGACGTCCTTGACTTCATTGTCGGCAATCATGCCAAGCGCCTGAATGACCTGCAGCTTCGTATTCTGGTCTCCGTGACGGAGTGCCCAGAAGAATGAGGAGCGCACGAGCGGGTCGCGCTTTAAATGCTCGGGAAGTCCGTCCGAGGAATTTTCCCACAGCTTAAACTGCTCCTCGAACGGCAAATGATAGTGATAGCTTACCGATGCGTTCTGGTCGCCGGCTTTGATGAGAGCCAGCTGCTCCATGTAATAACGCGGAATATCCGATTCCGGATCCAGCTTCGCCGCCTGCTTCCACAGGCGCTCCGCCTCCGCGTAACGGCCGATATGGCATGCGGCTACAGCGGCGTAGTGATACAGGCAAGGGTCAAGGTTAAGCTCCGCATCCTTCAGTAGACGGGTAAAATGGCGGTACGCCGCTTCATGCTCTCCCAGAATGCCCATCGTAGTAGCCAGCTTGAAGACATGCTCCTGATGGAACGGCGCCGTTTTGCGCAGCAAATCAAGCAGAGGAGTAAGACTATCTTTATCTCCCGCATGCTGATAGAAGATCCCCAGATTGCAAAGGGCATGCAAATTCCCGGGCTCGAGCTCCAGCGCCTCCCGGATCGTAGCCATCGCTTTGTCGAACATGCCCATATAGTAATAGGCCAGCGCCAAATTATTGCGGGCTGCCAGAAACTCCGGCTGCTCCTCAATAATTTTCTCCAAGATACGGACCGCTTCCGTAAACTTGCCTTCTTCCAGAAGCTTGCGGGCCTGGTCGTGCTCGACCATTCCTTCGCGCGCTTTTATATTCGTCAACGGTGCAGGGCGCTCCAGCTCATAATGGAGAAGCTCCATCATTTCCTCGGCTTCGTCGAGGTATTGTCCGTCCGCGTCTTCCTCCAAATAATGAATAAGCGCGCCCTCCGCTGCTTCGTACATCTCCATGTTGGCATAGTTGTTGGCCATGTAGAAATGGCATTCCGTCATGGTCGGATCCAGCTCATCGACAATCCATTTCAGAATCCGGTTGGATTCCTCATAATTGCCCATCTCCGACATGATGCCTGCCATGTTGCAATGATTAACCGGATTTTCCGGTTCATACTCCACGGCACGCCGGAAATATTTGAGTGCCTTGTCATAGTGGTAACGATCCAACGAGCGCACGGCCCGCTCGAAAAAGAACGTGGCGTCCCATTGTATCGGTATGATCTTGGCTGTCTGTTCTATGGCTTCACGTTTCTTCTCTTTCACCTGGCAAGGCACCTCCCGGAACATGATTTTCTACGATTATACCATAGCAATGCCTATCCTAACACGAAAGAATATGTGGGAAAATCGCGAACGTAAGGAAAAACGCCCGCGATTTTCTTGTCATTGCCATATTCGATTAAACGCCGCCGTTTGTCTTGAAGAGGGTGCTGATCGAACCGCCTTCAATGATAATGCGGGTTGCTTCCGCAAGCAGCGGAGCGACCGACAATACCGTGAACTTATCCGGACGATTCTCTGGCAGAGAGATCGAATCCGTTACGATAATTTCTTTGATATGAGGATGATTCAAACGCTCAATGGCATTGCCCGAGAACAGCGGGTGAGTTGCGCATACATAGACTTCTTTGGCTCCGCGCTCCTTCAAGCTCTCTACAACGTTGACAATCGTGCTGCCCGTATCGATCAAGTCTTCGATAATGATAGCGGTTTGACCCTCTACGTCGCCGATTACGTGGGTAATCGAGGACTCATTATGCGCAGGGCGCTTCTTGATCATAATGGCAAACGATGTGTCCAGGTTATTCGCAAGCTTTTCAGCCGTGGATGCACGGCCAGCGTCCGGAGACACGACTACCGGATTTTCGATGTTCTTCGACTTCAGGTAATCGCTGAGCAGATCAAGAGCTGTCATGTGGTCTACCGGGATGTTGAAGAAGCCTTGGATAGCCGGCGCATGCAGGTCAATCGTGATGACACGGTTTGCACCAACCGTAGTAAGAACGTCTGCCACCATTTTCGCGGAGATCGGCTCCCGCGGTGCTGCTTTGCGCTCTTGGCGCGCATAGCCGTAGTACGGCATGATGATGTTGATCGTCTTCGCGGATGCCCGCTTCGCTGCGTCAATCATGACGAGCAGTTCGACAAAATGCTCGTTGATCGGATGCGAGAACGATTGAACGAGGAATACGTCGCAGTTACGAATCGTCTCTTCGTAGTGGACGTAGATCTCCCCGCTCTTGAAACGGGACATTTTGATGGCGCCGAGTGTCAATCCCAGATCACCGGCGATCTTTTGAGCCAACGCGGGATTGGACGAACCCGAAAAAATACGCAACTTGTCGCTAAACATGATACCCTCCTGAGCGTTTTAAACCAAATAATTTGACATGAAGTCCTAAACTTCGCCATAAGGCAAAGCCTTCGTCAATTGCAGGACGCTTTCATACCGCGCCATGCTTGTTCCATATCATTATACATCTAATTTACCATAATTCAAAAATTGACTAATACCAATTTTCGCCGTTCAAAGGTCGCCAGCTGAGAAAAACCGACATCTTTCAACACCGCACGCGCTTGATCTAAATATTGTCCCAGTCTTTCTGGCTGATGCGCATCCGACCCAATCGTGATTGGAATGCTCAATTGTTTGGCGTATTCGAGCATTCTGCGGCTCGGAAACATCTCTTCTACCGGCATCCGGAGACCCGATGCGTTAAGCTCGATTGCCATGCCGTGACGCTTCACCGCTTCAAGCGCGGCATTCTCCAGATGCGTAACGTCTTCCTCGGGCTTAAAGCCGAAGCGTTTGATGACATCGATATGTCCGATGTAGTCGTAAAAGCCCGTCGCTGCCGCTTTCGCCACCGCATCGTAATACTGCTCGTACACCTTCATCCGGTTCTTGCCTTCCCAGCCATGGGTCTGACGGAAATCGGTGATGTCCCATTCTCCCAAGAAATGCACCGACCCAATCACATAATCAAACGGATAAGCATGGATGATCGTTTCAATTTTTTCTTCCTGGCCTTCGATATAGTCGCCTTCAAGGCCGACGCGGACGTCAATCTGGCCCTTATACTTCTCCTTCAGGGCTAGACACTCTTCCACGTACCGAGGCAGCTCCTCCATCGGCATCGCCATTTCCGGGTAATACGTCGCCGGGTCCACATGGAGCAGCGGCATATGGTCAGAAAGACCGATCTGCGCAAGACCGATCTCTATCCCCTTCCGTACGTATTCCTCCAGCGAGCCGACAGCATGGCCGCAGCGGGCGTGATGGGTATGATAATCGATAAACATGGCATACCGGCCTTTCTCTTCAAAAATTATTTACCCGCTTGTTCTCTTCTCATCGCATTATTAGACGCAGGCTTGCCGTGGCGGCTTTGCAGCTCCGCCATAACGTCGTCAAGCGGCAGGCCGCGTTCCCGCAGCAGCACGAGCAGATGGAACAACAGGTCGCTTGCTTCGGAGCGAAGCTCGTCGTTATCGCCGTTTTTGGCAGCAATAATCGCTTCGGTTGCTTCTTCCCCGACTTTTTTCAAAATTTTATCGAGACCCTTCTCGAACAAATACGTCGTGTAAGCACCTTCCGGACGCTCCGCGTAACGCTGCGCGATGACGCCCTCAAGCTCGCCAAGAATGCCGAAGCGGTCATTGGAGGACGCCTTCGCAGCGTCGGCAGCCTTCTCGGCCCCGGCTACTTCAATCTCGTTGAAGAAGCAGGAGTATGAGCCGGTGTGGCAAGCTGGGCCCTTCTGATCGACGCGTACAAGCAGCGTATCCGCATCGCAGTCATACGACATCGAACGGATCTGCTGAGTGTGGCCGCTGGTTGCGCCCTTGTTCCACAGCTCATTGCGGGAACGGCTCCAGAACCAGGTTACTCCCGATTCCGCCGACAGCTTCAGGGACTCCTTGTTCATATAGGCCAGCATCAGGACTTCCTTGCTCTGCGCGTCCTGCACGATAGCCGGAACAAGCCCGTCCTCGCTCCACTTGATAAGCTCTGCCAATTGATCCGTCATCGCACTTCCACGCCTTTCTGCCTGAGATCATCCTTCACTTCGCGGATCGTCATTTCTTTGTAGTGGAAAATCGTCGCGGCAAGGCCCGCATCCGCGTGGCCTTCCTCGAACACATCGGAGAAATGCTCGATCCGTCCCGCTCCGCCGGATGCAATGACCGGAATACCGACCGAATCCGAAACCGCACGGGTCAGCTTCAGATCGAATCCGTCCTTCGTGCCGTCCGCATCCATGCTGGTCAGCAGAATCTCTCCGGCTCCTAGGCGTTCGATTTCACTCGCCCACTCCAGCACTTTAATGCCCGTTTCCTTGCGGCCGCCATGCGTGAATACTTCCCACTCGCCCCAAGCTTCGTTGTACTTCGCGTCAATGGCTACGACAATGCATTGCGAGCCGAATTTGCGGGCACCGTCGCTGACCAGGGAAGGATTCAGAACCGCCGCCGTGTTGATCGCGATTTTGTCCGCGCCTGCGCGCAGGATCCGCTTCATATCGTCAACATGGGAGATCCCTCCGCCAACGGTAAACGGAATCGTAATTTCTCCAGCCGTCCGCTTTACGACCTCAATCATTGTGGCACGGCCTTCGACCGAAGCCGAAATATCGAGGAAAACCAGCTCGTCGGCGCCCTCCCGATCGTAAGTGGACGCAAGCTCAACCGGATCCCCCGCATCGCGCAGGTTCACGAAGTTGACTCCTTTGACAACCCTTCCGTCCTTCACGTCCAGACATGGAATAATACGTTTCGCCAGCATCTCGTGCACGCTCCCCTCTCGTTCTTGCTTTAAAAAACCGATCTATTTTATCGCTGCGTTACCGGGCTTCCCGTTAAAGCAAGGAAGTTGCCTAGCAGCTTGATGCCAAGGTCACTGCTTTTCTCCGGATGGAATTGCATGCCGTGCACGTTGTCGCGGCCGACAATAGCCGTTACCTGCTGATAGTAATCCGTTGTTGCGAGAAGGTCGCTGGCGACCTCCGGTTTCGCGTGGAAGGAGTGTACGAAGTACACATGGCCCTCCTCGAGCCCTTTGAACAGCGGGCTGTCCGACTGAAGGAAGCTCAGCTTGTTCCAGCCCATATGAGGCACCTTGTAATCGCCTTGGAAGCGAATGACCTTGCCCGGGAGCAGGTTCAAGCCCTCGTTTACGCCATGCTCCTCGCTCTGGCTGAACAAGAGCTGCATGCCGAGGCAGATGCCAAGCAGCGGCTTGCCGGAAGCGGCATAAGCCTTGGTCACTTCGTCCAGCTTCGTCTCGCGAAGATTTTCCATCGCGTCTCCAAACGCGCCAACGCCCGGGAGGATCGCTCCGTCCGCAGCGGCGATAACGGCTGGATCAGCCGTTACAACCGCTTCGTACCCAAGGCGCTCCACAGCTTTGCTTACGCTGTGCAGATTGCCCATGCCGTAATCAATGATCGCGATCATGCTACAGCACTCCTTTCGTTGAAGGCACTCCTTGTACACGAGGATCGATGGTAGTTGCTTCGTCGATCGCGCGTCCCAGGGCTTTGAACACCGCTTCGATCATATGATGCGTGTTCTTGCCGTAGTGAACGATGACGTGCAGCGTGATACGCGCTTCCAGCGCAAGCTTCCACAGGAACTCGTGAACCAGCTCGGTCTCGAAGCTGCCCACTTGCGCCGAAGGATATTCCGCCCGGTATTCAAAGTGCGGACGGTTGCTGACGTCGATAATGACTTGTGCCAGCGCCTCATCCATCGGTACAAATACGCTCGCGTAACGCTTGATGCCGCGTTTGTCGCCCAGCGCTTCGCGCAGGGTTTGGCCGAGACAGATGCCAATATCCTCTACCGTGTGGTGATCGTCGATATCGATGTCGCCGCGCGCTTCCACGGTAAGGTCGAATTGGCCGTGCTTTGTAAACAGGTCAAGCATATGGTCCAGGAACGGAACGTCCGTCTCGAGCTGAGCTTCGCCGCTGCCGTCAACCGCAAAGCTCAGCTTAATGTCCGTTTCATTGGTTTTGCGTGCAACTTCCGCTTTCCGTACTGTATCCGCCACTTGCAATTCCTTCTTTCTATTATGAATGGTTATGACTGCTTCTATTGATTGCTTTCCTGCTCCAAACGGATTTGAATGGCGCGGGCATGCGCCTCCAGTCCTTCATGACGCGCTAGCGTCATAATGCTGTTGCCGTTCTTCAGCAGCGCTTCCTTGCTGTAGTAGATAAGGCTCGACTTCTTCAGGAAATCGTCCACGTTCACCGGCGAGGAGAACCGCGCGGTTCCGTTCGTCGGGATGATATGGTTAGGCCCGGCAAAATAATCGCCAACCGGTTCCGAGCTGTAAGGTCCGAGGAAAATCGCGCCGGCATTCTCGATCAAGCCTAGGAGGCTCATCGGATCGGCCGTCAGCACTTCCAAGTGCTCCGGCGCCAGCTTGTTTACGACGTCGATGCCTGCTTGGATCGATTCCACGAGCAGAACAGCGCCATAGCTGTCGATAGATGCCCGTGCGATCGCTTCGCGCGGCAGGGTGGCAAGCTGACGTTCCACCTCGGCGGCTACCGCTTCCGCGAGCGTCTCCGAAGGCGTTACGAGGATCGCCGACGCCATCTCGTCATGCTCCGCCTGCGACAGCAGGTCGGCCGCGATATACGAGGCGTTGGCGCCTTCGTCGGCCAGCACGACAATCTCGCTTGGGCCTGCAATGCTGTCGATGTCAACGGCGCCGAATACCGTCCGCTTCGCCAGCGCGACATAGATATTGCCCGGTCCGCAAATCTTATCGACCGGAGCAATCGTTGCCGTGCCGTAAGCAAGTGCGGCAATCGCTTGCGCGCCGCCGACCCGGTACATTTCCTTCACGCCCGCTTCCGCGGCGGCTACGAGAATATACGGGTCGATTCCTTCCTTGCCGCCTGTTGCAGGCGGCGTCACCATTACAATTTCCGGCACGCCGGCTACTTGCGCCGGAATCACGTTCATCAGCACGGACGACGGGTACGCCGCCTTGCCGCCGGGCACGTATACGCCGACCCGCTTCAGCGGCCGGAGAATTTGCCCGAGCATCGTACCGTCCGGCTGCAGGTCCATCCACGAGTTACGCATCTGCTTCTCGTGGAATACGCGAATGTTCACGGCTGCCTCGCGGATCGCCGTGAGGAACGCGGCGTCCACTTTCCCGTACGCCGCGTTGATCTCTTCCTGCGTCACGCGAAGCGACGACGCGTCAATCCGGACGCGGTCCAGCTGCTCCGTATAACGCAGCAGCGCCGCGTCCCCCTCCGCCTTGATCGCTTCGACGATCTGACGGACCGTTTCATTTTGCTCCGGCGTTCCGTACTCCACCTCCCGCTGCAGCCCAAACTGCTCCGCCTTCATTATCCGCATAAGCTATCGTCCCCTTTCTCACCTTTATCCCTTATGTCCAGCGTGTCAGACCTTAGCCGCAATCGTATCCTGCAGGCGGTCGCACAAGCTTTGAATCGCTTCGTTCTTCATCCGGTAGCTGACGCGGTTCGCGATCAGACGGCTTGTAATCGGGAAGATCGGCTCCATCTCGACCAGTCCGTTCTCGCGCAGCGTCTGGCCCGTTTCCACCATATCGACGATACGGTCAGCCAGACCGATAAGCGGCGCCAGCTCGATCGAGCCGTTCAGCTTAATGACCTCCACTTGTTGACCCAGCTCGCGGAAATATTGCGACGCTACGTTTGGATACTTCGTTGCAACCCGCGGGTTAATAACCGGCTTCCAATCCGCTAATCCGATAACGGACATGCGGCATTTCGCGATTCCCAGATCCAGAAGCTCGTAGACATCCTTATTTTCTTCCATAAGTACGTCCTTGCCTACAATCCCGATATCGGCCACGCCGTACTCCACGTAAGTCGGTACGTCAACCGGCTTTGCCATAATAAATTCCATGCCCACTTCGGGAAGCTCGATAATCAGCTTGCGCGTATCGTCGAAGTCGCTTGGGATCGGCAGACCCGCTTCGCGGAACAGCTTCGAAGCCTGCTTATAGATGCGGCCCTTCGGCATCGCAACCTTTAAAATGTCTTTTTTCGCCTCGCTCATCGCTTGCTGCCTCCTGTCGCCTTTTCCACGCCGCCGATGAACGGCAGTCCCTTCGTATAGGCTACGCCTTTATAAGTAAACGAGCCTTCGCCAAGCTCTTTCCAATCGTCTTCCGTCATTCGCTCCGTAATAACGGCTGTACCTTGCTCGCGAAGCTGCTGTGCCGATGCCAGAGCAGCCGCACGGCCTTCGCCGTCATAACCGATCAGGACGCGCGTAGTGCCCGCTGTGTCCTCTTCCGCGCCTACCAGCTCCAGAATACGCGTAGTCTTCAGCGCGAAGCCCGTAGCCGGTGCCGGACGTCCGAATTGGCTGAGAAGATTGTCGTAGCGTCCGCCGCTTGCTACCGGGAAGCCAAGATCCGCCGCATAACCCTCAAACGTCATGCCGGTATAATAGGAGAAATCGCCAATCATCGTCAGGTCGATCAGTACATGCTCGCATACGCCGTATGCCTTGAGCACATCCCAAATCTCGCACAGATGGCGGATTGACTCCTGGGCAGTCGCATCAGCGCTTAGCTGCAGCGCTTGCTCGCAGATCTCCTGGCCGCCGCGCAGACGAAGAATTCCTTCCAGCTCGCGTTGAACCGGCTCTTCCAGCTTAAGACCGCGAAGGCTTTCTCTGTAACCGACATAATCGCGGTTCAAGAGACAAGATTTCAGCTGCTCTTGCGCTTCCACTCGTCCCGCCAGCGTCTCCTCGAACAAGCCGTTCAGGAAGCCGACATGACCAATCGCGATTTTGAACCGGTCAACACCTGCCGCCTTAAGCGAAGCGATCGCCAGTGCCACCACTTCCGCATCGGCTTCCGCGGACGCATCGCCAACGAGCTCTACCCCCGTCTGGAAGAACTCCGCCTCGCGCCCCGACTCCTCCTCAATCGAGCGGAATACGTTGCCGTGATAGGACAAACGAAGGGGGAACTGCGATTCCTTCAACAGCGAGGATACAACGCGCGCAATCGGAGCTGTCATATCCGAACGCAGCACGAGCGTCGTACCCCGGTTATTGAGCAGCTTGAACAGCTTCTGGTCCGATGTCGAGCTCGCGACGCCTACTGTGTCGTAGTATTCCATTGTTGGAGTAATAATTTGTTCGTAGCCCCAGCCTTTCATGCAGGCCAGCACATCGCGTTCAATATGGCGGAGCTTCGCTACCGCGCCGGGGAGATAATCTTTTACGCCAATCGGCTTCTCGAAAACTTTAGGTTTGGACATCTCTACTCACCTTCAAATACTTTAGTATATTAAAGCGCTACCATGTTACCATGCTACCAAAATAAAATGTTAATCGTAATATTAGCATGAACATTGCCTTCCGTCAAGGTGAAACGGCTCCGCCACCCTAAGGCGGAAGAGCGCGTTTCAATCCGGAGAATTCTAAGCCGTGTTTATATGAAAACTTATAAACGCTTCGGTGAACCGGATACGTCCTCCAAACGAAATATCCAGCAAGAAAGCCCCGCTATCCGCTCTCTCAAGAGATGCGAATAGTGAGGCTTTTCCCCTGTAGCCGCTGCCGGCCGCTATGATCTCAGCAAGACCCGCTTATCTTCATCCTTGCGCTCTCCGGCGTCCGTCCGACTGATCTCCCGTATCGGATTGCCGCCTACAAACGTATTCGCGGGCACATCCTTATGAACGACCGAACCGGCCGCAACAACGGCATTATCCCCAATCGTCACACCGGGCAAGATGGTGGAGTTGGCGCCAATCATCACATTCGAGCCAATCTTCACGGCGCCGAGCCGGTATTCCTTGATTAAATATTCGTGGGTCAAAATCGTTGTATTGTAGCCGATTATCGTATTATCCCCAACTTCGATCCGTTCCGGAAAGAAAACATCCACCATCACCATCAGGGCAAAAGCCGTCTGCTTCCCGACCTTCATGCCGAGGATATTGCGGTAGATCCAATTCTTCACCGTCAGTTCCGGGCAGTACCGAGCCGCCTGGATAGCGATAAAATTACGAACCGCCTTAAACCGGCTAACCGTCCGGTACATCTGCCATAGGGCATTAGGACCCTCTACCGGATAACGCTCCACGTTCCGCACAAGGCTATCGCTCCATTCCCGCGAATGCGTACAACTCGCGCATATCATCGATGATATACTGCGCTCCGTTCTCCTTCAGCAGCTCCCCGCCCTTAAGGGACCAGGCTACGCCAACGGGAATTACGCCCGCTTCCTTGGCGGAGATCATGTCGACGGCACTGTCGCCGATCATGATCGTTGTGGCCGGGTCCGCGCTCAACATCTCCAGTGCCATAAGAACGGGCTCCGGATGCGGCTTGGGATTAACGACATCATCCACCGTAACAAACGCGTCTACATAATCGTAGAGCCCGCAAAACTTCATTCCCCGCTCCGTCGACATCCGGATCTTGGTTGTAACAACGCCAATCTGAATGCCCTGCTCATGCAAATCCTTCATGACTTCGTTCGTATAAGGGAATGGCCGCAGCAGCTCGTCATGAAGCTTTGTATTTACGGTACGGTAAGCCTTTATTAGATGCCCGACATCCGTAAGACCCGTAAAATTTTGAAATTGCGTCTCAAGCGTAAGACCCATGCTCGGAATAATATGCTCTCTCCCGAAGTCTTCGGGTACCAAGCCTTTCAGCGACTCCATAAAGGAACGGATAATCAGCTCATTCGTATCCATAATCGTGCCATCCAGATCGAATAGCATCGTTTTGATATTGCTCGTCATGCTTGCTTCACTCCTACTGCTGTTAAGACTTACAGGTTGTCCGTTTTTGCGTCGGATACAGGCGCCGATGTTTCCTTCGTGGATACGATCGGATCGTTGTAACGCACAGTTGCCCATCCGTTTACGCGGCGGACAACGATAAAGATAACTGCCGCAATAACGAGCAGTACCGCAAGCAATTGCGAGATCCGTACATCGCCATAAGCCGGATCGAGGAAGCCTTGTTCGAAACCGAACCAAGTCATTGGCGTCCACAGAGCATCCATGAGGGAACCTAATGCTCCCGGACCTTGGAAGGCCAAGCTGTCCGTACGGATGCCTTCAATGAAGAACCGTCCAATCGAATACCAGATGAAGTAGATCGCTACAAGCTCACCGGCACGAAGGAATTTCTGACGGCGGATGACAAGCAGAATTATAATGCCTACCAAGCTCCACAGCGATTCGTACAAAAAGGCCGGGTGGTGATAGACGCCTTCACTGGCGACATACATTTGCTTCACGATAAAATCTGGCAAATGCAGCGTATTCCGCAGGAAGCTCTCGTCTACCGGACCGCCGTAAGCCTCCTGGTTCATGAAATTGCCCCAACGGCCAATCATTTGGCCGGCCAGCAGTCCGGGCGCGCATATATCCACCATCCGCCAGAACGAATATCCTTTATAACGGAAGTAGAAATATCCGCATAGAAAAGCTCCGATCAAGGCGCCGTAGATGGCTATCCCGCCGTTCCAGATTTTAAATACGTCCACGAAATTGTTCTTGTACTCGTCCCAAGTGAACGCCACATAATAAATTCTCGCGCAGATGACGGCCGACGGCACGCCAAGCAGCAGCAGGTCCATGAAAAATTCCGGCTTGATGCCGAATCTTTTCCCTTCCTGTACGGCAAGAAGCAAGCCAACCAGAGCCGCCGTACCGAGAATGATCCCGTACCAACGCACATGAATGTCCCCGATGGAAAATGCCGTTGGATCAATTAACAGATTCATTGTTCCGTGCTCCTTCTATAAGAGGTCTATTCTGCTTTGCCTTCCCTATAACGATCAATCGAAGTCATCCGTATCTTCGGCAATCGTCTCGGTCAGCTTATTCGTAAATTGCAGAGCGGCGTTATAGCCCATTCGCTTCAGACGGAAGTTCATGGCCGCAACCTCGATAATGACAGCCAGATTTCGGCCAGGGCGAACCGGTACCGTTACAAGCGGTACATCCGTATCAATGATTCTTGTTTTCTCTTCATCCAGGCCAAGACGGTCATACTGTTTGTCCTGCTGCCAGTTCTCGAGCTTGATAACAAGCGTAATCCGCTTACTTGTCCGTACCGCTCCGGCACCGAACAGCGTCATCACGTTGATGATACCTAAGCCCCGAATCTCGAGCAGATGGCGAATCAGCTCCGGCGCGCTGCCGAACAGCTGCCCGTCGGATGTCTGGCGAATCTCTACCGCATCGTCGGCAACAAGACGATGGCCGCGTTTAACCAGCTCAAGCGCCGTTTCGCTTTTACCGATGCCGCTGCCGCCCGTAATAAGCATTCCGACACCGTATACGTCTACCAGAACCCCATGGATTGTTGCGGTTGGGGCAAGCTTTTTCTCCAGGAAGTCCGTAATCCGGCTCTGCAGGATCGTTGTTGCCACATTACTGCGGAGCACTGCGATTTGCGTCATGTTGGAGTACTCGACCAGCTCATCCGGCGCCTCGAATCCCCGGGTTAAAATAATACATGGCGTATTCTCGTGACACAGCTGTTCAAAGCGGCTTCTGCGCTCTTCGCTTGTCAGCGTGCTGAGGAACGTAAGCTCCGTCTTGCCGAGCAGCTGCACCCGCTCATGCGGATGATAATCGAAATACCCTGCCATCTCCAGACCCGGGCGATACAGATCATCAACCAGAATAGAACGCTTCAAGCCGTCTTCGCCGGATACGATCTCCATCGAGAAATGTTGTACTAGCTCCGATACTTTTACTTTCTTAGCCATCGAACGGCCTCCTCACTTGCGTTCCCAATTAAGTTATATGAAGGGTGTAATCCATTACCAATAGCTTCATCGTAAAGGAAAAAAGCGCCGAACGCAACGTTTCTCCGTCGCTCAGCGCTTTTCGTCATTTTATAGCCACGTTCACGGGTTGTTCGACATATCCCGGGTATTGATACAGTTCAAAAGTTAACGGCTGTTTATACGGTCTGTCGGGAATGGTGTAGTAGGCTTCGTACGTTCCTCCGGAACCGTCTGCATTTCCTCTCGAGCTGCTTTGCACGCCATCCCCTTCCTTTAACCTAAATTCCGCACCCGTTGCGTCATGAAATGTCGCTTTGTAATCAAGCAGCCAATAACCATACTCTTGCTCCGGTTCACTTAGACGCTTTGCTTCAATTGATAATTTGATCCCTGAAGTGGTTGCCTTTACGCTCGTTAATTGGATTCGGTCATCCGGCGTCTCCAATGTTTCTCCGGTTTCCGTATTAATGACAAACTTACGTCCTTTTGGTGATAGAAGCAGACCGTCCGCCACCAAGCTTAAATGCTTCGGTCTTTCAAAATAATTGCTCTGGAATGTGAGCGTTGTTGTACCATCGTCCAGCATCCCGAAGCCGCCTTTTGTCTCCCAACGGCGCCCCTTCTCATCAACGAGAGCTAATTGAACAAAATGATTGGCGCGCATCCGTGGATCCGGTACTTTCCGGATCGTTACAGATGCTTGTAATGGCGTAACAAGTGCTTTCTCAATGATGAATTTTTGCCCGCCTATATCAATGGTCTTATTTAAAGCGATATCTTCCCTTAATTCCTCAAAACGGCTACGATCCACCGCAATATCTACCTCATGCCATTCACCGCCGAGCTTCAGGCTAAACTGGATTTCGCTCGGGACAGGAACGCCGTCACCCAACATAATATCCACCATGTCATGGATACGATTTGCAGTATCCTGTTCCGTCTCCGTCTTTCCGATACTATAATAATTGCTTCCTATCATGGCTTCTAATGAATCCCCATTACCATCCGCAATTTTGTATTCCGTTTTAGATGCATCTTTACTAATCTCCGGCCCCTCGGCTGTATAAAAAATGACAATCCTCTGCTGATCGGCCATAATCCCATCCACCTTCAGCGTATAACCATTCTTACTGACCGACTTGTTGACCGGCTGGATAAACTCATGGTTTATCGCGCTTGTCAGCGTGGAATCCCCTTGGATTAACTCAACTACCCCATTCAAACCCGGTATCTCGCTCATCAGCTCCGCAAAAGCAGGGGATACCCGGATGCAAGCAGTAAGTAGAACTAGTATGCAGGCTGCCGCTGCCGCCATCTGCAAAGTCAGTCTGCTTCTTTTCCTTCTCTTGAGCTGCTGTCTTCCCTTCTGCACGCCTATTCGAACCGCTGCAGCAAAGGATTCGTCCGAAGCTTGGTTTAATATCCGTTCTACCGCCGCCTTATCCTCCTGTAAAAGCTGATCCAATCCCTGTTCAAGCTCCGGCTTATTCCCACTCAACCTTCATCCCCTCCTTTCCGTATGCGCTATTCGCCCTTAATCGCTTTAGGGCTTGATGAAGCCATGTCCGAATCGTTCCGTCCGGCTTCTCTAGCAGTTCGGCAATCTCCGTAATTGTCATATCCCGGTAGTACTTAAGCACAATGACCATTCGGTATTTGGAAGGCAGCTTTTTCAACTGAACCGCCATATCCAAGCGGTCAATGCCATGCTCATCAGCCGTTTGAGCATCTCGTTCCAAAAATTCGTTGCGTAGTGGACGTTCACGGAGCCGTTTTTTACGCTCATCAAGACACACGCGGATAAGAATCCTCGTAACCCAAGTCGTAAAAACCTTCGGGTCCCGTAGGGAACGGCGTTTACTCCATACCCGGAAGGTTGTTTCCTGGACGGCTTCAAGCGCATCGGTCTCATTACGCATATAAGAATAAGCAATGCCGTAGAGGCGGCTCTGATCCATTTGAATACGCGCAATAAGCGCATCGTCGTCCCCTTTTATTGCTGCCGCCGCATATTCATCTCTGTCCATAGTCCCTCCCTTTCCAATCCTCCTGTTTCGTTATGTATTAGACGCCTGAATGGCAATTTCGGTTTTTTTATTTTTGAACCATGCAAAAAACCTCTATTGGACTGTCCAATAATGAACAACCCCAATAGAGGTAAAAAAGGCCGCCCCCCCAAAGGGAGACGACCTTGTTGTAAGAGTAAGAATTAGTTCTCGAAAATGTTCAGCTCGGACTCTTTGTCGAACATATGAACTTTGTTCATGTCCAGAGCAAGCTTAACAGTGGAACCGTCACGCAAAGTCGAACGACCGTCAACGCGTGCGATTACTGTGTCGGAGCCGATACCGTTCAAGTACAGGTACATTTCGTGACCCAGGTTTTCAGCTACCTCAACGTTAGCATTAACGATTGTGTTAGCGGAAGCTTCCAGGAACACTGGCTCTTCGTGAAGATCTTCCGGACGAATGCCCAGGATTACTTCTTTGCCGATATAACCTTTGGAACGAAGAGTAGCTGCTTTGCCTTCAGGCACAACAACGTCAACGCCAGTTGTTTTGAATTTCAGTGTACCGCCTTGATCAGCAAGCGTACCTGTGATGAAGTTCATCGAAGGAGCGCCGATGAAGCCAGCTACGAAGATGTTTACCGGGTGGTTGTACAGTTCTTCAGGAGAAGCTGTTTGTTGAATGAAACCGTCTTTCATAACAACGATACGGTCACCCATTGTCATTGCTTCGATCTGGTCATGCGTTACATAGATAGTAGTTGTTTCAAGACGTTTAGTCAGCTTGCTGATCTCAGCACGCATTTGACCGCGAAGTTTAGCGTCCAAGTTGGAGAGTGGTTCGTCCATCAAGAATACTTGTGGTTCACGAACGATAGCGCGTCCCAAAGCTACACGTTGACGTTGACCGCCGGAGAGAGCTTTTGGTTTACGATCCAGCAAATGCTCGATATCAAGAATTTTAGCAGCTTCACGAACGCGTTTGTCGATGTCTGCTTTTTTGAATTTACGAAGTTTAAGACCAAAAGCCATGTTTTGATAAACGTTCATGTGCGGGTACAACGCGTAGGATTGGAATACCATCGCGATGTCGCGGTCTTTCGGTGCTACGTCGTTTACGACGCGGTCGCCGATGTACAGCTTACCCTCGGAGATTTCTTCAAGACCTGCGATCATACGAAGAGTTGTCGATTTACCACAGCCGGAAGGTCCTACCAGTACCAAAAACTCTTTGTCCTTAATGTCAAGGTTAACATCAGTTACCGAAGCTTTGTCGGAACCCGGGTATTTTTTGTAAATGCCTTCTAAACGTACGCCTGCCATTTGAATGTCCCCCTAAAAGAAAATTTCTTATGGGTATATCTTATCTCACAGGCCCGTTTGTGACTATGCACATACTTTACAAAAAAACTAATTCCTTTTCGTAACTTTGTACAATAGTAAAATTATTTTGACTAAAACAGCATCCCGGAACTGGCGGACATCCAATCCGGTTTCCTGTTTCAGCTTATCTAAACGATATAATAACGTATTCCGGTGAATATAAAGTTTCTTTGCGGTTTCGCTCACATTGCAGTCAAGCGAGAAAAAGGTCTCCAGGGTTGCAAGCATCTCCGCCTCGACAAAAAGCTCCGTGCGTTTAAGCGCGTGCTCCAGGTATCTAGAGCGCTGAACCTCCGGAATAGCGTTAAGCAGTCTTTCCAGCTGCAGCATCCACGGAAGATGAATGCTTGTCCCTACGTGGAACTTGCGGCCTAGGTTAATCGTCTCTCGCAACAGTACGGTTGTCTCCACGATTCCTTTGGCCGGACTTACCGGATGCGCAACGGCCAGATGGCATTCGCCGATCCATTCGCTCGCCAGCATCTCATGCAAGCCATGACAGATGGAAGTCAGGCTGTCCTCAACCGTTTCTTCGTCCTCGTCTTCCATAAATTCGCTGTCGGCTTCTTTCAACAGGGAGACAGGTCCCCAAATCAGCCATTCTTGATTCTTCAACGGAATAAGCAGAATATCCTCGGCAAGAAAAGAGCGCAAAAGCTTCTCAAGCTCCGGGTAGGATGCCTGCTTGCCGTTGGTGTATTCCGTTACCAATAAGAAAGGGATCATCTCCGCGAACAGCTTGCCGCCGGCCGTCAGATGATCGGGAATCGAATACGAAGGCTCCTCCGATTCAAGCTGCTGCTGTATCCACTCGCTAAGCTTTAAGGCGAATGACTCGCTCTCGGAAAGTGTACTCGGCTTGGGGGCCAGCTGCTGCTGAGCCTGATTCCATTGCAGGGTCCAAGTAATCAACTCCGCCTCTGCCTGCTTCAGCTCTCCGTCGATCTCCAGTGTTTCCACCGCATTGCCCGACACTTTAACAACAATCCATGTCCTTCCGTTATTCGCTGCGCGATTGCCTTCCGATATCTTATCGCGGTTATCGTCGTAAGCCCAGCTTGTATCCGCTTGCTGCACAAGGCCTTTCCAGTCCGATAATGAGAACGTAATGAACCGAACCTGACAGTTCAAAATGTGCTGCAGCGGGGTTAACCAATCTGTCGTGCTCATTTTACATTACTCCAATCTCCAGCTCCAAGAATGACGCTTTATTTTTCGTCATTGTAACACAAAACCGCTGCTTGGTTCAGCCTTTCATGACGAGCAGCAGGATTGAGAGCAAAGAGAAGAGCGCCGCAATCAAATACATGAAGGAGACGGTCTGCACCTGCGTCAGCCCCCAGCGCATTAAGGCATGGTGGGTATGCAGCTTATCCGCCTGATGCAGGCCCTTCCCGGTAGCAAGCCTGCGGAGCATAACAATTACCGTATCCAGAATAGGCAGACCTAGAGCAAGCAACGGAACGAGTATCGTGATGAAGGTTGCTTTCTTGAATGCGCCATCGATGGCGATAACGGCAAGCGTGTAGCCCAGGAACGTTGCTCCGGCATCTCCCATAAAAATCCGGGCGGGATGGAAATTATAGATCAGGAAGCCGATACAGGCGCCGCCGATAATGATTGCTGTAACTCCAATATCCCCTTGTCCTTTAATGAATGCCGTAACGAACAAAGTCATGGAGGACAGCGTGCATACTCCGGAAGCAAGTCCGTCTACCCCGTCAATGAAGTTGATCATATTAATAAGGGCAAACACCCAAATGATCGTGCCAAGCGCATCAAACCACACCGGGAAGCCAACAAAATGGCCATTAGCCGGATTCATGATGCCGTCCATATGTATGCCGAAGAACAGCGGAATCATCGATACGCCCAAATAAATAATGACCCTAGGCCAGATCGGAAAATCCTTTCCCTTCGATTTGGAGGCATCGTCCATGAGCCCGATACATACAAGCAAAGCCCCGCCAACCGTAATGCTTAAACTCAGTGGCGTTATACCTTGAAAAGCGATAATCGTAGCCACGCATGCCACATACAATGCCGCTCCGCCCATTAAAGGAATGGGCCGATTATGAATTTTGCGCCAGTTCGGACGATCTACGATTCCGTATTTAAGCGCTATCTTTTGCATAACGGGTACAAAAACAATCGTCAGAACAGCGCTCATACCTACAGCCAGCCAGTACGTCATTCGAATGTTCCCCTTCGTCTGTCACATCAATTGTTATAGCTTTCAACATTGTTCCCTACCCTGAGGAAAAAAATGATTAAAATCTTTCCCGTCGGCGTTATAATGTGTTTGACGACTGGAAATTCTCATGTTAGGATTAATCCATAGTTTACATATCGGAATTTATATAATTAAGGAGTGGATAAGATGTCTCAAGTTGTTATTTTGTCCGGAAGCCCTAATCCCGGATCCCGTTTAGCAGGTATTACGCAATATGTGGAATCGCATCTGTCGGATAAAGGTATCTCCTTCAATCATATTACGGTGGCCTCTCTTCCAGCTGAGGACCTTATCCATGCGCGTTTCGATAGCCCAGCCATCGTTGAGGCTGCTGCCATTGTTGAAGCTGCGGATATTGTTATCATTGCAAGCCCGGTTTACAAAGCATCCTTCACCGGCGTACTCAAGACCTTCCTGGACCTGCTCCCGCAAAAAGGCCTTACCGATAAATTCGTTACCCCTCTGTTCATCGGCGGAACCATTGCCCACTTGCTCTCGATCGACTATGCACTTAAGCCTGTTCTTTCTTCGCTTAATGCCAAGCATTTCGGCAGCGGCGTTTATGCCATTGACTCGCAGATCGCCCGTATCGATGCCGGCGTTGGCGAATCGCAGTTTGAACTGAATGAAGACCTTAAACAACGCCTGGATGCTTCGGTGGCTGAGATTGTTGAAGAACTGCGTATTCGTAAAATTAAATAATCAATAAAAAATAAGCCTGAAGGATATCAATCCCTCAGGCTTTCTTTATTTGCTGCATAAAGCATTAAAAAACCCGCAGACCGAAGTCTACGGGTTGAACGTTTGAATAGATGGTGAGCCATGAAGGACTCGAACCTTCGACACCCTGATTAAAAGTCAGGTGCTCTACCAACTGAGCTAATGGCTCTCAATAATGAGAAGTGGTGGAGGGTGATGGATTCGAACCACCGAACCGTTAGGAAGAGATTTACAGTCTCCCGCGTTTGGCCACTTCGCTAACCCTCCAAAAGCAAATGGTGGCTCGGGACGGAATCGAACCGCCGACACGAGGATTTTCAGTCCTCTGCTCTACCAACTGAGCTACCGAGCCTTGCATATGGGCAAAAAAAATGGCGGAGCTGACGGGATTCGAACCCGCGGTCTCCTGCGTGACAGGCAGGCATGTTAGGCCTCTACACCACAGCTCCATGGATTATTGCAAAAACATATATGGTGGAGGCTGAGGGGATCGAACCCCCGACCCTCTGCTTGTAAGGCAGATGCTCTCCCAGCTGAGCTAAGCCTCCTGATATATGGTAGCGGCGAAGGGGATCGAACCCCCGACCTCACGGGTATGAACCGTACGCTCTAGCCAGCTGAGCTACACCGCCACGCTTGTCCTACTAGTGTCGCTTACAGTCCGTAGGAGTACTGTAAGATCAGAGCATTGCGCCCTGAAAACTGGATGCGAAAGTGTAACTCTTTAAGTCTTTAGGATAAGCCCTCGACCGATTAGTATTCG
>NZ_NMOK02000042.1:0-493 GCF_003399985.2 Paenibacillus sp. ATY16
GGGGGTGTCCCATAAGTCATGAAAATGACGATGGGCACCCCCTTTTTTTATCTAGGCTAAACAGCAGCCTGCGCATGAAATGTTCTTCCGATCGCCATTGCTCAGGGATTCCTTGAATTAATCTTTCAGAGGTAGGCAATCCCCTTACAAAAGCGAACGCTGACGCTTCTCCAGAATCATTTCATGCTCCGTCTGCCCTTTATCCTGTTCATGAAATGCTCAAACAAAAAGAAGCCGACCCTTGTTAAAATGGAGGTACCACCCAACCATTCTAAGTAAAGAGAGGCTTCTTTATGTACAAAGAATATACCATGGATCAACTGTCCTTGCCAATGGACTTGCAAGAAGATATCCCCGAAAATCATCTCGTACGCGTCATCAACGATGCGGTCAATCGCTTAGATATGAAGCTCTTCACCAAAGCTTATCCCGGAGGTGGCCGGGACAGCTATCACCCTAAAATGCTCATGAAAGTCGTTATCTATGCGTACAC
>NZ_NMOK02000043.1:0-22610 GCF_003399985.2 Paenibacillus sp. ATY16
ATCTTGGTACACAGACTATTTTACGTCATCCGCGCACAGGTGAAATAAGACCCTTGCGGGGTCTTATTCGGTACCATTAGAGTAACTTGAGTTGCGATAAGACCCTGACAGGGTCTTATTAACTTGCGGCAGTCCTTGAACGGACCTACCTTGGGCGCGCACAGGTGAAATAAGACCCTCCCGGGGTCTTGGTTTATTTCGAACGCATGTTGCGGCGGAACAGCTGGGGCGCTTCCCCGGTAATCTTCTTGAACAGCCGCGAAAAATAAAACACGTCGCCGTAGCCAAGCGCCGCTGCGATTTCCTTGACCGTCTGCTCGGTGTTGAGCAGGCGGTTTTTGGCTTCGGCCATTTTTAGCCGATGGACGTATTCGTGCAGGGCGAAGCCGGTATACTCGCTAACCGTACGGCGCAGCGTAGATAATGCCCAATGATGGCGCTCGGCAAAAGCCGCCGCGTCGAAAGGTTCATGCAAGGTGCCGGATAAGGCCTGGAGCAGCTGGGCAAGGCGCGCCGTCTTGCCTTGAGCGGTTGGCGAGGATTGACAGCTCTGCACCCAGTCGTAGACGAGAGACTCAAGCGTAAGCGCAGCTCGGTCGGCGTCGGCCGGGGTGCCGCTGTCCATCAGTGCAAAGATGCGGTCAATCCGGTTCTGCGAAGAAGCATCCTCACCCGGATGCATGACCGCGTTCGGGAGGATCGGCCAATGCTCGAGCCACTCCCGATGCCTTGATCCCTCAATGGTGAAGTAATACTCGTCCCAATAGCCGCCTGGGTCCGGCCCGTAATCATAATGAAAGCCGGGCTGGAACAAGAACAAGCTGCCGGCCGTCACCTGCTGCGCCTCTCCGCGGTCGACGCGGTAGGTTCCCGAGCCTCCTGCAATATATACGATCGCCCAATATTGAAAAACCGCCCCCTGCCGAAAATGCGTTCGACCGGGCAAATAGCCTACGTTTCGAATAACGAGGGAACGAACGGACAGCTTGGCGGGATCCACCGTTAAATCGATCATGCGAAGGGGTTGCGAACTGATCATATAATCCATGATTTGAGCCATGCTGTTCATTCCTCTCTTTTTATACTCATGATAAATTGAACATAGAGCAGGTTGCAACTGATTATAGGAAACATGGAGGAGATGCTGGCAATGACGAAATTAAAGGTTGGAGTTATTGGGGCAGGGTCGATATCGGGCTCGCATTTGCATGGCTATTCGGTTCATCCAGAGGTGGAGCTTGCGGCAATCGCGGATTTGAACGGGGAACGAGCGCGGGAGAAGGCCGAAGCTTACGGCATCCCTCATGTTTACGATAACTATAAAGATTTGCTGGCCAATCCGGAGATTGATGCGGTAAGCATCTGTACCTGGAATAACAGCCATGCCGAGATTGCGGTGGCGGCGCTGGATGCCGGCAAGCATGTGCTATGCGAAAAGCCGCTTGCCAAGACGGTTGAACAGGCGCTTGCCGTACAGGAGGCTGTCCGACGCTCCGGCAAGCAGCTGCTTGTAGGCTTCGTCCGCAGATATGCCGACCAGGCGCAGCTTGTGAAGCAGTATGCGGAGAGCGGGCAGCTTGGAGACATTTACTATGCCAAAGCATCGGCAATCCGGCGGTTAGGCAACCCGGGCGGCTGGTTTGCGGATTCCGAACGCTCGGGCGGAGGCCCTCTGATTGATGTCGGCGTACATATGATTGATTTGTGCTGGTATCTGATGGGCAAGCCCAAGCCGGTTTCGGTCAGCGGCAATACGTACCGGAAGCTGGGCAACCGGTCGCATATTGAAGGCTTAAGCTTCTATAAGGCGGCGGACTACGACGCTTCGCTTAACGATGTCGAGGATATGGCCAATGCGCTCATCCGCTTCGAGAACGGCGCTTCGCTGTATGTCGATATCAGCTACACGCTGCATGCCGCGCAGAACGAAATGAGCAGCAAAATTTACGGCACCAAAGGCGGAGCCGAGATTGATCCGAAGCTCGTGATCGTAACCGAGCAGTTCAACAAAATCGTGAATATCGAGCCGCAGCTGGATCATCTGGCGTTCCAGTTCCAGGACAGCTTCGACCTGGAGGTAGCTCATTTCGTCGATTGCTGCTTCGGCAAAGCCGAGCCGATCAGCCCGGTAGAGGATGGCGTGGAGTTGATGCGGATGCTTCAGGCGATTTATGAATCGGCGGCTCTTGGAGCGGAAGTAGTCTTGAATACGGAGGCTGCGGCTTCAACTGCCGCTGCAGCGAAGGAAGGAGTCTAATTCATGACGGAACTGGCCAACATAAAGGTTAACAATCCAATTGGCGTAATTGTCGAGAGCTTTGGGATTGGCTTAAACGAAGGGTTGAAAAAAGCGGTTGAGGTTGGAGCGGAAGGCGTGCAGATTTACGCGGTAAGCGGCGAGACCGATCCTGCCAATCTGTCCGCGTCGGCTCGGCGCGAGCTTAAGGACCGCATTGCGTCGCTTGGGCTTACGATTTCCGCTTTGTGCGGCGATCTTGGGGGACATGGCTTCCAGGATGCCGAGGCTAATCCGGCCAAAATCGAAAAGTCCAAGCGGATTCTCGAGCTGGCGCTTGATTTGGGAACCAATATCGTAACGACGCATATCGGCATCGTGCCGGAAGATGCGAATTCGCCGATCTACGCTGCGATGCAGTCATCCTGCGAAGAATTAAGCAGCTACGCAAGCAGCATGGGAGCTTATTTTGCGATTGAGACGGGTCCCGAGCCTGCTGCGCGATTGAAGTCTTTCCTGGATTCGCTTACGACAAACGGCGTATCGGTTAACTTCGACCCGGCCAATATGGTTATGGTGACTGGCGATGATCCGGTTCAGGGCGTTTATTTGCTGAAGGATTATATCGTGCATACGCATGCGAAGGACGGAATTAAGCTTGCGGCCGAGATTGATCCGCGCGTCGTGTACGGATACCTGGGCTTTGCGGGGATGAGTCATGACATGATCGCCGATATGGCGAGCGACGGTCCTTTATTCCGCGAGGTTCCGCTTGGGGAAGGCAGCGTTCCGTTTGACCGTTATTTGAAGGCGCTGAAGGATATTGGGTACAACGGCTATTTGACGATTGAACGGGAAGTCGGGCATCGTCCGGAAGAGGATATCCGCAAGGCAGTGGAGTTCCTTCGAGCATTCCGGTAAGGGATTTAGCGCTAGTCTGCCCTTATGCAGGAGGCCAATGCTTCCAAATGACAGATTCCGGTGTAAACCGTTGCAAAATGTTAATATTTAGACTGTATACGCTCCCGTATTGTCCGTTAATATAGTAGTAATAGGCGAGAAGGGGGTAGTTACAGATGAATGTTCCGGTTGGGGTTTGGATTTTTGCTGCCATCATCGTTGTGTTGCTCACCTGGATGACCCTTTGGGTCACTAAGAAAGCATATTCGAAAAAATGGGACGATTCCGACGTGTAGTCGGATCGTAAGGAAATAGATAAGAGCTGCCCGACTGCGGGCAGCTCTTTTTCGTTCTGCCTCCGCTCGCGCGGAAGCTAGAGAAGGACGAGGGCTTAAAGATGCGGGACATCGCAAAGGTGGGCGGAAACGTGTGGAGGTAGGCAAAAAGTAGCTGAGCTTAAAGATGCGCGGCATCGTTAAGGAGGCGGAAATTCGAGCTGGTGAGTGCTTAACGATGCGCGGCATCGCTAAGGTGTGCGGAAACGTGTGGAGGTAGGCGGAAAGTAGCTGGATGGTTGAGCTTAAAGATGCGCGGCATCGTAGTTGAATCTATTTTGAGCTATATTTGGTCCAATGACCTGCAGTTTTGCAGCAGGATGCTCCAATTAGAGTATCGGATGCCGGATGACCTGTATTTTTACATTACAATCAACTAACTAAAGCTATAAAAAGGGAGTCCCCATCACCATAACGGTTGATTGGGACTCCCTTAAGTTTAACCCGGGAATTCGAGAAGGGCCGGGTCGATTGCAGGAACGAGACCTTCGTCGGCTGCGCGGTTCAGCAGGGTTGAGATTGCGGCATAACCGCTGCTGCCCAGATTGCCCGTGAAGTCGTTCACGTACAAGTTGATATGCTGCTGGGCAACGGAAGGATCCATCTCCTGCGCATGCTGCATGACGTAGTCCTTCGATGCATCAGGATGCTTCCAAGCATACTCGACGGATTGCTCGATCCAGCTGGAAAGAGCGCGCAGGTCGAGCGAGCGGCGGGCGATAATGGCGCCAAGCGGAATCGGCAGGCCGGTATCGGATTCCCACCAGCTGCCGAGGTCAACCAGCATGGAGAGGTCGTAATTCTGGTAAGTGAAGCGGGCTTCGTGAATAACAAGACCGGCGTCGATCTTGCCATCGCGTACGGCAGGCATGATCTCGTGGAACGGCATCACGATAATTTCGCCTACGCCGCCGGGAACATTTTGCGCTGCCCATAGACGGAACAGCAGATAGGCAGTCGAGCGTTCGCTAGGTACGGCCACTCTTTTGCCGCTGAGGTAAGACGCGTCCTCCAGCTTGTCTTTTGTGAGAACAAGCGGACCGCAGCCCCGGCCAAGAGCGCCGCCGCATGGCAGAAGCGCGTAGTCTTTTAATACCCAAGGCAGAGCAGCATAGGAAATCTTGAGCACATCAAGATCGCTGTCGCCGCTTGCCGCCAAATTGTTCGTAATGTCGATATCGGCGTACATCACATCAAATTCCGGAGCACCCGGAACCAAACCATGCGTCAGGGCATGGAATACAAACGTGTCGTTCGGACACGGGGAAAAAGCGATTTTCATACCATAACCTCCCGTAATACGGAGCTTGCAGCTTCAAGAGACTGCAGAGCGTCCTTAATCCGCCAAGCGCTGCGGTCACGCGGGCCAACCGGATTCGAAATTGCGCGCAGCTCCAGCACGGGCAGACCCGCGCGGCGGGCAGCAGCGGCAACGCCAAAGCCCTCCATCGCTTCCGCGGCAGCGCCGGGAATCCGCTCGGCCAGCCCGGCAGCCGTCTCCGCGGAGCCAGTAACCGTAGATAAGGTAAGGACGGGGCCAAGCGCGGTCTGAAGTCCGGCAGCCTGAAACGCCGAAGTCAGACGCTCGGCCAGCTCGCCATCCACCTCGATATGAGCGGAACCGAAACCAAGCTTGTCCACGCTGTGGAAGCCTTCCGGCGTCTCGGCGCCAAGATCGGCGGCAATGATTGCGCTGGAGACAACCAGCGTGCCCACCTCGGCACGTTCCTTAAATCCTCCCGCGATACCTGCGGAAATAACAAGGCGATAGGCATTGCGACCAGCCAAAGCAAGGTGCGTTGCCGTACTGACGGCGGCTTCCACCGGACCAACGCCGGCTTCCATTACCTCGAAGCGTTCGTCGCCGTTAAGGCCGCGCAGGACGGCATCCCGTTCAACCGCAACGGCGGTCATAACGAGTATTTTTCCATTTTCGCTCATGCTGCAAACTCCTTTAATATTTCAGTACTAAAGTATTATAACGCTAAATAAAGGCGCCTGTCATTTTTTCCGGACTTCGAAAAACTCGCATTCCGCCCTTGTATAGTAGACGAGGTCGCTCACGCTGGACTGAATGACAACGATACTGTCGTCGAAACGAATGACCGTGCCGCCGTTGTTCACGATAAAGTCGTCCTTGAATACGCGTACCGGATATTTGCGCTGCACCGCTTCTTCAAAATCCGGATCGGTCATCAATTTACGGTTGATAGCCACTTTTTGCTTTCGCTCCTTTCGTAAATAAGGGATTCGCTAAAAACAGTGTAGGCTTATTTCGGGCTGTTGTCCATGCGGAGCGTAAGGCTTGGTTTATGCCGGATGAGAGGGTACAATATAAGGAACATTCTATAAAAGCAGGAGGATATTATTCATGACCTTACATAATGACAAATTAACGGTATTTATCGGTTCTTACGCGGAAGCGGACAACAGCGGCGTGTACCGTTACGAATTTGATACGGCAGAAGGGATGCTGACCCTTAAGGAGCAGGCATCGGGATTAAAAAACCCAACCTTCCTTAACGTTGATGCGGCGAACAACAGACTGTATGCCATTGCGGAAGGCGCGGATGCGGAAGGGGCGAAGGTTGGCGATGCGGTTGCTTTTTCGATCGAAGGCAGCGGCCTTGAGCAATTGAACCGTAAGCTTGCCATTACAGCGCCGTCTTGCCATATTCAACGCGATGCGGACAGTGAATTTGTACTGCTGTGCAGCTACCATGGCGGCCGGATCAGCCTTGTGTCGCTCTCGGATAACGGGGAAATCGGAGAGATTCTCGATATTCAGCAGCATGAAGGAAGCGGTCCTCATCCGAACCAGAAAACGCCGCATCCGCACAGCACGAACTTCAGCCCGGACGGCAAATATATTTTTGTACCGGATCTTGGGATCGACCGGATCGTTGCTTACACGTTGGATAAAGAAAACCGCAAGCTGGTCCGCCACGGCGAGACCGTGGTGCAGCCTGGCGCGGGTCCACGCCATATGACATTCCATCCGAATGGTCAGTTCGCTTTTGTGATTAACGAGCTGGATTCGACCATTATTTCCTTCCGTTACGATGCGGAAAAAGGTACGCTCGAGGCCGTCCAGACGGTGCCGACTCTGCCGGAAGGCTTCGCTGAAGTTAATGGCACCGCGGAAATCGCGATCTCAGAGGATGGACGTTTTCTCTATGGCTCGAATCGCGGTCATGACAGCCTTGCCGTATTTGCGGTCGACGCGGAGAGCGGCCAGCTGACGCTGGTTGGGCATGTGTCGACGGAAGGAAAACATCCGCGGCATTTTGCCTTGGTACCGGGCGGTCAATTCGCGATCACGGCGAACAAGGATACCAATAACGTAGCGGTATTCCGCATTAGCGAGTCGGGTATGCCTGTGTATACGGGCTATTCAATCGAAATTTCCCAGCCGGTATGCGTGATTCCGGTTCAGCTGTAGTCGTAAAGAGCGGCAGGGAGAGTGTACGTGAAGCGGAATTCGAGGATTTGCGAGCGTACACTCAGGGTGAAAAATTGTGCGTAAGAATGCCGGGGGAGAGTGAATGATGCAGATTCCAGAGCATTTGTATCAGACGATCAGATCGGTTCACGGCGAAAAAGGCGAGCAGTGGCTGGCGGGCTTCGATAAGCTGCTGCAGGGCTGCGAGGAAAAATGGGGGATGACGGTGGAATTGCCGTCTCCTTTTGTTTTGTCGTATAACTTTGTGGCCCCGGCCGTGCTGCGGGACGGAACGCCCGCCGTGCTGAAGCTTGGCGTGCCAAGCCGGGAATTCCGCACGGAGCTGGCGGCGTTGCGGCTTTATGATGGCCGAGGCGCGGTGCGCGTGCTTGCCGCGGACGAGGAGCGGGGCGCGCTATTGATTGAGCGCGTCCAGCCGGGGGTGATGCTGTCGTCGTCGGGATTGAGCGACGACGATGCCGTGCTGGCGGCCGCCGAGGTGATGCGGCGGCTGGCGGTTCCCGCGCCGGACGGGGGAGAATTCCCGTCCGTAGCGGACTGGGCCGCGGGCCTCGCCCGGCTGCGCCAGCGGCATGGCGGCGGCACGGGGCCGCTGCCGGAGCGCGTGGTCAGCCGCGCGGAGGAGGTTTTTCGCCGCCTGCTCGAAGAGGGCGGCGGCGGGTTGTTCTTGCTCCATGGTGACTTGCACCATGGGAATATTTTGTCTTCGGGTCATGGCGGGCCGGGATGGCTGGCCATTGACCCGAAGGGTGTGGTTGGGGAAGCGGAATACGGAACGATTCCGCTGCTCTTGAACCAGCTGCCGCCGAAGGGGCAGCGGGAAGTGATCCGGCGCCGCGTGGAGCTATTATGCGGCGCCCTTGGTTTGGACCACGCCAGGTTACTGGCGTGGGGGTTCGCTCATGCGGTGCTGTCCACCGCATGGTGCGATGAAGACGGCGTCGGCGATATCCCCGCCGCGCTGGAGCGAGCAGCTTGGTTCGAGGAGCTGCTCGATGAACTGAATCAAGGACAATAAGACGGAAAAACCATCTTGCAGCAGGGAAAGCGCGCGAACACGAGGGTGAAGTGGCTGAATAAGAGGAAAAAACCGTGCTACCGTGGAGCAGACGCTTGATTGTGGGGCAGAAGCCCGAACGCGGGCAACTCTAGCCAAATAGCAGGCAAATTCCCTGCTATAGCGCCCGACGCCGAGGCCTGCCTACTGTTCGCCTACCGAAAAAGCCGACATCCGTCGGCTTTTTCCATGTCAAAGAAATTTTCCTGGATGGAGCCTATTGACATTTCCAATCGTATACAGTAATTTATTGATAAATAAATAAACGAGGTTGCCTATGACGCCAAGAGAAAAAGACTTCAACGCTGTAACGAATCGGAAAGAGCAGATATTAGATGCAGCTGCCTCGCTATTTGCGAATAACGGGTATTACAAGACAACAACCGCTATGGTTGCTGCAGAGGTTGGGGTCACCCAGCCCTACGTGTTTCACTTTTTCAAAACGAAGGAAATTTTATACCTCGCTGTCCTCGAGAGAGCGCAGAAGCGTTTGATCCATGCTTTCTCCCAGGTAGAAGCCCCGGCGGAAATGCTCCACCATCATATGGGGGAAGCTTTCAACGAGCTGATGGTCACCCACCGGGATGAGACGCTGCTCTGCATGCAGTCTTATACGACACCGGAGCCGAACGTCCGCGCGATCGTAAAACAGAGATTCGCCGAGGTGCACCAACTGATTAAAGAACGGTTCGAGCGGGCAGGAATTCCGAATCCAAGCCAGCAAGCCTCAACCTTTATCGCCTGCGGGATGGTCATTACAATGTCCGAGATTCTCGAGCTTCCCATACTTGGCGATTTGGGACAACTGGACCATACCGACTAACCTCCCAACCCCAGCCGCTCCGGCTGCCTGATAAAATCCGTTTGCTTCACAGCGGATTTTTTTAAAGGCTATTCATTTATTGATTAATAAATAATTAACAAGAGGAGGACCAAGCATGCATCTGATCCGCCATCCCATCTAAAACTATATTTTTTTACGCTTGTATTTATTAATCAATAAATAAAAAACCAAAAAAAGGAGAGATTTAAACATGGTTTCTACCGCTTCCCGCATTCGGCTGCTTGTTGTTACCTGTATCGCCTTGTTTATGGCTATGCTCGACAATCTGGTTATCGGGGTGGCGCTGCCATCCATCCAGGAGGAATTTCACGCCAGCATGTCCGATCTGCAATGGTTCCTCAATGCGTATACGTTAGCTTTTGCGGTGCTGCTTATTCCGTTTAGCGCGATTGGCGACCGTTTTGGCCGCAAAAAAATATTCCTGCTCGGCATCGTGTTATTCACGCTTGGCTCGCTTGCTTCGGCCCTCAGTACCAGCTCCATCGAGTTGTCGCTGTCGAGGGCGCTGCAGGGGATAGGCAGCGCAGCGATCATTCCGCTCAGCTTAACGCTTGTGAATGCGGCCTTCCCTCCTGAAAAACGCGCCGCGGCTATCGGCCTATGGTCCGGTATTTCCGGATTAGGACTATCGATTGGACCGTTGGTCGGCGGAATTATTATTAATGGCGCGCCTTGGGAAATGGTCTTCTGGATTAACGTACCGGTCGGCATTATTGCCGTTATCCTCGGTGCGTTATGGCTGACGGAATCGAAGGGTGAACGCAAGCCTCTGGACCTTCCGGGGATCGTGCTTCTTGGATTATCCTTGTTCGGCATCGTGTTTGGTTTAATGCGCGGCAACTCGGAAGGCTGGGATGCCTTTAGCGTATGGGGGGCTATTGCAGGCGGCGTGGTCCTGCTGCTCGGTTTCTACTTCTGGGAGCGCAGCCGGAAGCAGCCGTTTGTTCAATTCGATTATTTCAAAAGCCGGACTTACAGCGCTTATCTATCTGCGGGCTTTTGGATGAATGCCGGAATCTTTGGCGCGATCTTCCTGCTGACATTGTTCCTGCAGCAAGCCCAAGGCTATTCGGCTCTAGGAGCGGGCGTTAGAGAAATGGTCTGGACCGTCTGCACGATGATCTGCGCACCGCTCGCCGGGCTGCTCGTTGGCAAATACGGCTCGAAAAAGATTTTGCTCTTTGGGCTTTTCCTCCAGACGGCCGCTATGATCTATTTTGCCCTTATGATTATCGGCAAGGGCGCGATCTTCCCGTTCGGCTATATGGTTCCGGCGATGATGGCGGCTGGCGCGGGCATGGGCTTCAGCTTTACGCCGCTGTCCCACGGTATTCTGACGTCCGTTCCCGAGCATGCAGCCGGCGAAGCAAGCGGTTTGAGCAATGCATCCCGCGAGCTGGGGGGCGTGTTTGGCGTAGCGATCAGCGGTCTGATCTTCGAAAGCGGCGGTGCCATCACATCGCCGGAGGCGTTTGGCGATCATCTCGTTCCGGCGTTGTTTGTTCTTGCGGCCATGCTTGCGATCGGCTTCCTGTCGGTTACGTTCCTGGTTCGCCGGGGCAAGCCCGCGACGACTGCCGCAAGCGAAACTACAGTTCCAACACCGCGAGTCGAAACAAGCAATTAACAATTCCTTCACTATTATATAGAAGAAACAAGTCCAGTCCGGTCGTTCAACGATCCGGCTGGGCTTGTTTTTGTATGTCAAAAAAGCCAACGCATGATTTGCTGCCCCTGTTGGAAACGGTTACAATTTGTCGCGAAGATCGGTCCTGACGGACTACGGGACCATGGTTCGGAACCCTTCGGCAGCCGAGTCCATTGTCCATCGTCCTACCGCTGGACTAGCTTATTTTACAATTGGTTTATAGACAAAGGCGGGAATGAAGCGGAAAAGAGGTTATTTTCTATGAAAACGGTCGGAATTAAAGGCCGGTTAGCTGTTTCATACGGGATAGCCCTTCTTCCGACAACTAAAAAAAAGCACAATCCTGCCATTTCAGGGGCCAATGGACTCTGAATTAACGTCAAACCTAGGCCAACGGGCAGGAAATCGGGAGGGTTAGGGAATATGAGAATCCTCTTATCCTTTTTACCCTCCCGGGCATTATCCCGATTATTGGACAGCTGTATGGCGAAAGTCCCTTGCCTACGGTTTTGAATGCGACTGTCTGTAGCAATTACCCTTTCCTTCCATCCCCGCGAAAGCCTGATACTATGCGGCGCAGCGCCATTTTCCCGGACGTCCTGATTCTATGCCTTAGGTTGTGTATGGAATACCTATATAAACATCGTTTTTGCATGTAATAAACATGAAAATTACTGGAAATTTTTATCTCTGAACGATTAATTCTTGATTAGAAATATGAAACGTTAGGAAAATCAGCATGTAATACATAGGCAAAAAATGATAACTGCCTCCTAATTGAAAATATTACCTTCTTCCCTCTATGTTCCCATAACCCTTGTGACATAATCAAAGTCGAATGTTGATGGAAAGGGATGGAGGTTATTGTCGTTTTGAGCAGCCAACTGGATTTAAAAGAAATAGTGTGGCTCATTCGGAAAAAGCTTTGGCTGGTCATTCTCGTGACCGTACTCGGTGCGTCAGCGGCTGGAGCCTACAGCGCCTGGGTGATGAAGCCCGTCTATGAAGCCTATACGAAGCTGATCGTCAATTCGACAGCGGGTCAGGCGGGATCGTTCAAGCTCGATCTGAATATGATCAACACGAATTTAAGCTTAATCAATACGTACAAGGAAATTATCAAGACCCCGGCCATTATGGACCTGGTGGTAAAGAAGCATCCTGAGCTTGGGCTGACAACGGAGCAGCTGATGCATAATATCCGGTTCAGTTCGGTGAATGGCACGCAGGTGGTCACCATCTCTTATCTGGACACGGATTACAAAAGAGCGGCGCAAGTCGTTAATACCGTCTCTTATGTGTTCCAGCAGCAGATTCCGCTCATTATGAAGGTCGACAACGTGTATATCCTTCATACCGCTGACTCGAACGACCAGCCGGTGAAGGTGAAGCCGGAGACTAAGCTCAACATTGCCATCGGATTTATCGCCGCATTCCTGCTGTCGATCACGCTGGTACTGGCTCTTAATTACTTTGACGATACGTTACGGACAGAAAGCGACGTGGAACGGTATCTTGGCCTTCCTACGCTGGCAGCCATACCGAATATTAAGCAAGGCGATCTGAAGCCGAAGGCGTTAGCCATTGGCAAAACCACGATAGGAATGGAGGGGGATAATCGCAATGTCTCGCAGTGATCTTAAGCTACGCCCGGTCGTGGCCGAAGCCAACCCAACCTCCCCGATCTCGGAGGCTTACCGTACCTTGCGTACGAACCTGCAATACGCCGAGACGGACCGCCCGCTGCAGCTTCTGATGGTTACCTCGGCGGGTCCGGAAGAGGGCAAGTCGACAACCATTATGAATCTGGCCGTTACTTACGCGCAGATGGAGCGGCGAACCATTCTGGTTGATGCCGATCTCCGGAAGCCAACGTCCCATTACAACTTCGGACTCAGCAACCGCACGGGACTGTCGCATGTGTTATCCGGGCAGGCCGACCTCAGTGAAGTCATTAAGGAAACCCGCATTAAGGGGCTGGATGTCTTGCCTTCCGGGCCGGTACCGCCCAATCCGTCGGAGCTTCTGGGATCTTCCCGAATGGAAGAGCTGCTAGGAAAGCTTCGCGAGCAGTACGATATGGTGTTGATCGACACTCCGCCGGTATTAGCCGTAGCGGATGCGCAGGTTGTCGCCAACAAATGCGACGGCGTCCTGCTGGTCGTCAATGCGCGTACCGGCAAAAAGCAGCATGCCATCAAAGCGAAAAATGCCCTGCAATTCGTACAGGCCAGAATCGTTGGCATCGCGCTTAACCAGACCGCCCATCGCGAAGCGGGACCTTATTACGAATATGTCGATCGGACGTGAGACGAACCAGACTCTAAAGCAGAACCATATATAGATAAACGCAAAGGGAAAGAGGAGGAAAATAATAATGCGGGCTCATTATCGGACAAAAGTTATTGTGGCGGGGGATCTGGCAGCCGTGCTTGCCAGCTTCGCCATCGCGTACGCGCTTGAACCTTCGGCGCCTCAAGGCGGGACTGCTGCATGGTTGTCTTATGCAGCGTTAGCGGCAGTCGTTGGCTTCTGGCGGCTTCACCGGCTCCGTCTTCACCGCCGGATCTGGCAGTATACCGGCATTTCGGACATGCTTTGCTTGCTGCAGGTTTCCCTGATCTCGGCTGTTGTTCCGTTTGCTGCCTGGTGGGTGATGCAGGGAGAAGCTCATCCGCTGCTTATGCTGCATCACGCGGCAGGCACTTTCCTGCTGCTTACCGCTCCGCGTCTTGCATGGCGTATCTTTTGCGATAAATACAGCGTGAGCAAACCGGCCGGCGGCCGTCGCGCTCTTATTATCGGAGCAGGAAGCTGCGGGACCATGATTGCGAAGGAAATGATGCAGAACGACGGCGTCAGCGTAACGCCGGTAGGTTTTATCGATGACGATCCGTATAAGCACCGCATGGATATCCTGGGGCTGCAGGTTCTCGGCAACCGCAAGGAGATTGCTTGCGTGGTGGAATCGCATCATATCGACGAGATTATTATCGCGATGCCTTCGGTATCGAAGACTCAAATCTCCGAGCTGGTTAACCTTTGCAAAACAACGAAAGCGAAGCTGAAGATCGTTCCGGATCTTCAGGATATCATTGATAACCGCGGCGCGGCAGGCCGCATGCGCGATGTCAGCGTAGAGGACCTGCTTGGCCGCGACCCGATCCGTACCGATCTCGAGCACATCGCCGGATACGTACAGGATAAAGTGGTTCTCGTAACGGGAGCGGGCGGTTCGATCGGCTCCGAGCTTTGCCGCCAGATCGCGCCTTTCAAACCAAGCAAGCTGCTGCTTCTTGGCCACGGCGAGAACAGTATCTACACGATTGAAATGGAAATGCGCAGCTCATTCCCGCAACTGGCTATCGAGACGGTTATCGCCGACGTACAGGACCGCACGCGGATCGACAGCGTGTTCGCCAAATTTAGGCCCCAGGTTGTTTTCCATGCCGCCGCGCATAAGCATGTTCCGCTGATGGAACGCAACCCGGCGGAAGCTATCAAGAACAACGTATTCGGTACGAAAAACGTCGCCGAATGCGCGGATGCGTACGGAGCGGAACGCTTCGTGCTGATCTCGACGGATAAAGCCGTTAACCCGACTAGCGTAATGGGCACAACCAAGCGGATCGCCGAGATGTTTATCCAATCTCTCGACATGCACAGCAATACGAAGTTCGTAGCCGTACGGTTCGGCAACGTGCTTGGCAGCCGCGGCAGCGTTATTCCGCGCTTCAAGGAGCAGATTGTCAAGGGCGGTCCGGTAACGGTTACCCATCCGGAGATGGTGCGTTATTTCATGACGATTCCGGAAGCCGTTCAGCTCGTTATTCAAGCAGGCTCGTTCGCCAAGGGCGGCGAGGTATTTATTCTCGATATGGGCAAGCCGGTCAAAATTTACGATCTGGCCGTCGATCTGATTCGCTTGTCGGGTTACGAGCCGCATGTCGACATCGACATTACGTTCTCCGGCATGCGCGAAGGCGAGAAGCTGTATGAAGAGCTGTTGACGAACGAAGAAGGCCTGTCTTCCACGAAGCATAACCGGATCTTTATCGGCAGACCGGTGCAGCTCAACCGCAAAGAGCTTGATTTCGAGATTCGCAAGATGGAAAAGGTGCTTGGCCAGCATCCGGACGATATCCGCGCGGTTCTGCAGCATCTGGTTCCAACCTACCGCAATGGCGGCGCAACGGCTGCCGGTTAACGCGGTTAACTAATGTTTATCTTTTTGAGGAGTGTGCAGCATGAAACTCGGCGGTAAGGAGGGCAGCGCCTCAAGCGCAAGCGCGGGCGCAGGCTCCATTCGAACGCTTATTACTTCGCGGCTCAGCCGGGGAGGAGGCGCCAGCTTCCTGATCAACTCCGTTGGGATGGGACTGGCGATGCTGCTGCAGATTGCGCTGGCCCGGCTGCTCGGCGTACAGGATTACGGGATATACGCTTTTGTAACTACGGTCGTAACGTTTATGGTTTTCCCGGCGAAGCTTGGCTTTGATACCGCAACGGTAAAGCTCGTCTCCGCCTATCGGGTGAAAGGCGACTGGCCATTGATCAAAGGGCTGCTTCGCCGGAGCAATCAGATTGGTTTTACTCTATCCGTTCTAGCCGCGCTTATTGGCATTGCCGTAGTTGCCTTGATGGACTGGGGCAGGGGCGGACAAGGCGGAAGCGAAGCCCATGCCAAGACGATTGCTTATATCGCCGGATTTGCCGCGATTCCGCTTCTTACTCTTGCCACCTTGCGCCAAAGCGCGCTGCAGGCGATGAAGGATGCGTTATTCGCGCAAATGCCGGAAAAGATTATCCGCCCGGTACTGACGATTGGTTTTGTCGCGGCGCTTGGCGCTGCCGGAGTGAAGCTTGGCGCCGCGATGGCGCTGCTCTGCTTCGCGGTCGCAACGGCTGTCACCTATGTGATTGGCGCGATTGTGCTGAAGAAGCGGATTGGCTCGCAGACGGCTGCGGTCAAGCCTAATTACGAGACGCGAGGCTGGCTGCGATTATCATCGTCGTTAATGATTAATGCCGGCATGTATTTGATTCTCGGACAATTAAACGTGTTAATGATGGGCTTTATGCGGGGAGAGACCGAATCGGGCCTCTTCTCGGCAGCGGTCCGGCTGGCCGTCCTGGTGTCGTTTATGCTGACCGCCGTGAATATGACGGCATCGCCGCTTGTATCCGAAAAGTATGCAAAAGGCGACATGGCGGGACTCCAGCGGGTGTGCATCCGTACGGGACGGATCGGATTTGCTTTCGCGGCGGTTGTTTTTGCCTACTTCGTGGTGCTTGGCCATTGGACGCTTGGACTGTTTGGTCCGGAGTTCACGAAGGCTTATCCGTCGCTGTTGATCCTGGCCTTCGGCCAGCTGTTCAGCGCTTATTGCGGGCAGAACGGCACCGTCGCTACGATGACCGGACGCCAGAACGCGCTCACCAAAGTGCTGATCGCAGCCGCGGCCCTTAATGCGGCGCTTAACGCGCTGCTGATCCCAACAATGGGTATGCTTGGCGGAGCTCTTGCCTCTACGCTGTCGATTATCGTCTGGAACTCGGCAGCCGTGCTGCTCGTTAGACGCAAACCGGGCGTTCAGACGCTGGCTTGGGCGCCAAGCTTGTCATTCGCAAGAAAGAGGGGGAATTACTCGTGAAGAAAGTATTGTTGGCGGGGGTTCCGAAATCGCCGAATTTGGGCGATGGCCTCATCGCTTATACGTTAAACCGGATTATCTCCATGCGAGGCAAACATCAGGTTATTCACTTCGACCTGCTTGACGGCCGCTGCGATCAATCGATGCCGATCTACTCGGCGCGGGGCGGTCTGCATTATGCATTAGCGGGCCCGCCGGCATCGGCGGCCGCGGAATATGCTTCGGCACCGGCCGTGAAGCTGAACAGCGCCGGCTCGGGCAAGAAGATGACTCCGGATGCGCTCCGGCGCCTGAAGGCTTATTGGATTCACCGCGGCAAGAACGAGAAGCTGAACCGCGAGCTGCAGCAGGCAGTGGAGGAATCGGAAGCGGTATTTATCGGGGGCGGGCATCTGCTCATCGATACGTACTGGACGTTCCCGCTGGCTGTCCGCCGCGTGGCGGATGAGGCGAAGCGCCAAGGCAAGCCGCTTCATATTTTGCTGGTTGGCGCTCGCGGGCCTTGGAGCACGCAGGCGAGGCGCTGGCTGCTCGGAGCTTGCCGGTATGCCACGTCGATCGCGGTGCGGGACGAAGATTCGCGGCGTTTCCTGCTTGACCTTGATGCGAAGCTTGCGGTCAAGACGGTTACGTTAGCCGACCCGGCGTTGTTCACGCCGGAGGCTTTTGGCCTGACGGAGGCAGCGGCGGGACAGGAGAAGTCGGGGAGACGAAAAATTGGCCTTGGCGTGATGGACCCGCATGAAATGAACCGTCACTGCGAGCTCCGCTGGGAGCGCGAGGCTTGCGCGGATTGGTGGCTGCAGGCGGCGAAGGTCGCGATTGGAGCCGGCCATAACGTAAGCTTCTTCACTAACGGCGCGGCATCGGATAACGCGTTTGTCGAGGAGTTCGTGAAGCCGCGGCTGGCGGGTTTGAAGGGTGTCGAGTTCACTCCTTATCCGACTACGGTCGAACAGCTGGTGGGCACGATTGCCGCCTGCGATACCGTTATTGCGCAGCGGCTTCATGCCTGCATTCCATCGCTTGCGATGGGCAAGCCGACGTACGGTCTGATCTGGGACCGGAAGCTTGAGAATATTTTCGCCGATCTCGGCATGAAGAGCCAGCTGATCGACTTCCGCGAGAGCAGGCAGCAGCTTGCCGCTGCGGTAGACGGCCGGATGGCGGACTCGGGACCGGCCATTGACGCCAAGAAGCTGCAGCTCTATGAACATATCGGGAGAATACTGCCATGAGCCATACCAAAATCAAAGTGCTGCATGTCGTTGGACGCATGCATCCCGGCGGCATCGAGACGCTGCTGATGAATGTATACCGGAACATTGACCGGGACAAATACGAATTTCATTTTGCCGTGCAATCGCCGGAGCCGTCTTTCTACGACGAGGAAATCCGGGCGCTGGGAGGAACGATCTTCGTTCAGCCGCCGCCAAAGGACGGAATCCGCTCCTTCCGCAAGCAGCTGACGGCTAACATGAACAAATACGGTCCTTACGCCGCGGTACACAGTCATGTATTCGGCTTCAGCGGGTACGTGCTTAAGCTGGCGGACAAGCTGGGCGTGCCGGTGCGGATCAGTCACAGTCACAACACGAGCGACAGCAAGTCGACGTCGCTGGTTCGCAATCTGTACCGTTCGTATATGCGCAGCTTGATCAGCCGTCACTCGACCAATATGCTGGGCTGCTCGCGGGCGGCATGCGAGTCTCTCTTCGGGGACGGCTGCTGGAAGGACGGACGCGTAGACGTGTTCCCGAATGCCATTACGCTCGCTCCTTACGAGTCGCTTGTACGGGAGAACCGCGAGGAGCTGCGCCGCCGCTTCGGCGCCGCAGAGGATGAGCTGCTTATCGGCCATATCGGCCGGTTCAGCAAGCAGAAGAATCACGCGCTGCTGCTGGACAGCTTCGCAAGCCTGGTCAAGCAGCGTCCGAAGTCCCGTCTTCTGCTCTGCGGCGACGGGCCGCTGCGGCCGGAGATGGAAGAGAAGGCTCGCGGGCTTGGGATCGCGGACAAAGTCAACTTTTTAGGTCTCCGCAAGGATGTACCGGAGCTGCTTGGCTCGCTGGACGCCTTTGTCTTGCCGTCGCTCTATGAGGGACTTGGCATCGTGCTCATTGAAGCGCAGGCTGCTGGCGTGCCGTGTCTGATTTCCGAGACGGTACCGCGGGAAGCGGATCTGCGAATCGGCTTAATCGAGCGCCTTGCGCTGAACGATCCGCCGGAACGCTGGGCGGAAGCGATGGCCAGCATCGGCGAGCGAAGAGCCCGGGGCGGCGGGGAATGGCAGGAAAGAGCGGCAGCGCTGGGCGAGCGCGGCTACGATATCCGCGTAAGCGCGGAAAAGCTGGAGCGTCTGTATGCAGGCTGACCGTTTAGTCGATACGCGGAAAATCATGCTGGTGGGATATTCCGTCCTGCTGATTCTGACGGCGAAGTGGGCTTTTGCCGCGGATGAAAGGCTCTCGCTCATTCTTTACAGCGGATTGCTGCTGCCGTTCTTCGTGCTCATGCGCTGGCCGAATGCGCCGGTGCTGCTGATGGCGAGCTTTACGGCTACGCTGGCGGGCAAAGCCATCTATGCGGCAACCGTCAATCCGCTGGCCGGGCCGGACGAGATCCACTACTACGAGCAGGTGACAACCTTCGAGAAGCTGTCGCAATTTATGCCGTATGCCATGGAGCAGATTCAGACCAGCTGGATGAACATTTCCGCTTACCCGGTATTTGGCCTGCTGTATATGCCGTTCTTCAAATGGCTGGAGCTGGACGATCCGCTGGCGATTATTTTGTTCAACACGGTGCTGCTCATTCTGATCGTCAACAGCACGTACAAGCTGAACGCAGGCCGCTTCGGGTACGAGCTTCCGGATCCGGAGAACTCTAAGCAGTCTTTTGTTATCGTCTCGGTGGTTGGATTAATGCTTAGTCCGTCGCTGATGTACATGTCCTCCTTGTTCGCAAAAGACATTACCTGCGTATGGCTGGGACTGCTTGGAGCGCAGCTGCTCGTTCGCAAGAGATGGCTGCTGTTCATCCTTGTCATCGTGTACGCGACGGGGCTGAGGGATTACGCGATTATCTATACGCTCAGCTTTTACTTCCTGTACACCCAGAAGGTCCGCACCTCTCTGTGCGTCATGGCTGGGGCGGCTGGACTTTTGTTCCTGCAGATTGGGCCGCTTGGCATCATCAACGCGACGATGCTGTCGATCTTCCTGTTCCTTAGTCCGAATCCGATCAACTTCAGCAACTGGGAGCCGGAGCTGCTGCTTCGCACGCTAGAAGCGGTGTTTATGGGCATTATCCTGATGATCTCGGTCTATCAGGCGATCGTCTACAAGGAGACGAGAAAGTTTTATCTGATGGCAGCCGCGCTGATCTTCACCTACGCCTGCACGCTGGTGCTGGTCGGTTATGTCACGATTACGGGACGGGAACTGGACTATGGCGTCGGGACGATCGGGGACAACATGGTGCGCAAGAAGCTGCCGGTACTGCCGATTCTTTATACGATTGCAGCCTACGCCATTATGTGGTGCCGCAAAATCTTTATTCTGAAACATCGGAAAATTCAGTCTTTGAAGGCTGAGCAAGACCGCGAGTTGAAGCAGCAAGAGGCTGCTCGCGTGCCGGCTGGAGGTGCGGCAGCACCTGCTTGGCATGAAAGGCTTGCCGGCGGAAAGGGGGCGCAAGGACATGGCGGAACAAGAACAACGACGTAGGGCAGGTGAATGGACGGGAGATCGATTGGAACGGAGTGCGGCCCATAAGACGAAAAAAAGAGGCCGCGATCAGTTCGGCCGGTTCCGCGGCCTGCTGCGTATAGCGGAGGCCATGCTGAAGCCGGTGCCAAGGCCGCTGCTGCAGTGGATGTGGGTGCTAAGCGACTGGCTGCCGGATTTGCCGGGCGTCGCCATGCGGTACGTCCTGCTGAGAAGAATGGCGAGGCGCTGCGGCGACAACGTGTTGATCGGACGCTCTGTGGAGCTCCGTTATCCGGAGCGGCTGGTCATTGGCTCGAATGTAAGCATTCATAAGCAATGCTATATCGATGCATACGGCGGACTGATCATCGAGGACGAAGTGTCGATCGCGCACCAGTCTTCGGTTGTCTCGTTCCAGCATACCTGGAACGATCCGTCGCTTCCGATCCGCGACAACCCGGTCATGGGCTCGGCGATCCGGATCGGCCGCGACGTGTGGATCGGCTGCGGCGTGCGTATCCTGGCCGGCGTCGAGATCGGCGCCCGCGCGGTTGTAGCCGCCGGCGCCGTGGTGAACAAGCCGGTTGCGGCCGGCACGCTCGCTGCCGGCGTTCCGGCACGCGCCGTGAAGAGCATCGGGGCGGGGACGGCCCCCGCGCCGGAAGGCGCGTAGCAGCGGCTTAAATGCCGGCGGAAAGGCGGCAGCCACGGGGTATTTAAGGTCCTTAAGGGACCTTAAGCTGCGAAAGAAGCAGCTGGTTAGGGTCGTTAAGGTCCCTGAGGGACTTTATGGCGCGGGAAGAGGCGCAAAAGTCGGCGGAAAGCGGCAGTTAGAGGATAGTTAAGGTCCTTAAGGGATCTTAAGCTGCGAAAGAAGCAGCTGGTTAGGGTCATTAAGGTCCCTGAGGGACCTTAGGGGTAATGTTGGACGCGCCCGAGGCGGGAATAACCGCCACCGGGCGAGCGAATAAGGCCCTGCGAGGGCGTTAAACGCCCGCACCAGGGCATGAGCAGGGCTGATAAGACCCCAACAGGGTCTTATCACGGCCAGCAAGCCGCCCGAGGTGGGAATAACCGCCACCGGGCGGGCGAATAAGGTCCTGCGAGGGCGTTAAACGCCCGCACCAGGGCATGAGCAGGGCTGATAAGACCCCGACAGGGTCTTATCACGGCCAGCAAGCCGCCCGAGGTGGGAATAACCGCCACCGGGCGGGCGAATAAGGTCCTGCGAGGGCGTTAAACGCCCGCACCAGGGCATGAGCAGGGCTGATAAGACCCCGACAGGGTCTTATCGCGGCCAGCAAGCCGCCCGAGGCGGGAATAACCGCCACCGGGCGAGCGAATAAGGCCCTGCGAGGGCGTTAAACGCCCGCACCAGGCAATAGAAACAGAAGGAGGGAAAGAACATGAAGGTGCTGTGGGCACATGACCATACGTTTTATTTTAACGAATCGGGGAAATTTTTCTCCGGCGGAAAGCTGCCTTATGCGGTGTGGGAACGGTATTTAGGCGTATTCGACCAGATTACGGTTGCAGCCCGGGGCAAGAAAGCATCCTCGGATGAAGATATGGCGGGCAAAACGCTGTCGAGCGGACCTAATGTGGATTTCCTTGTGCTTCCGTCACTGAGTAATCCGGTCAATAAGATGACGAAGCGGGGCTACATCGAGCAGCTGCTGCAAGAGGCGATCGGCAAGGCAGACGCCGTTATCGCACGCGTGCCAAGCGAAATCGGAGCCGAAGCGATCCGGGTTGCGCGCCAAATGGGCAAGCCTTATGCGGTTGAAGTCGTAGCCTGCGCTTGGGATGGACTATGGAATTACGGCAATCTGCAGGGCAAGCTGTACGCGCCGTTCTCGCTGAACCAGACAAGGACAATCGTGAAGGATGCGCCTTATGCGCTGTATGTAACGGAGCGGTTCCTGCAGCAGCGTTATCCGAATGTCGGCGGCAAGACGGAATCGTGCTCCAATGTGGAAATTCCGGAGCCGGGCGACGAAGTGCTGACACGCCGGTTGGAGCGACTGCAGGCGATGAGCCCGGATTCGCCGATGACGATTGGGCTGATCGGCTCGCTGAACGGCCGCACGAAAGGGATCGACATCGCCCTTCGCGCCATTGCCAAAGCGAAGCAGCAGCTGCCTTCAGTCAAGTTCCGCGTGCTTGGCGACGGGGACCCGGCGCGCTGGCAGGCCATGGCCGAAAAGCTCGGCATCGGAAGCATGGTCTCTTTCGAAGGCGTGCTGCCAAGTGGCGGGGCCGTATTTGAATGGCTGGACGGCATCGATTTGTACCTGCAGCCAAGCTACCAGGAAGGACTGCCGCGGGCCACGATTGAAGCGATGAGCCGGGGATGCCCGGTGCTTGGCTCTACGGCAGGCGGCATTCCGGAGCTGATCCACGAAAGCTGCCTGCATCGTCCGGGCCAAGTCGGCCCGCTGTCCGAGCAGATCAAACGCGCGACGTTTGACCGCCAATGGCTGAAGGAGCAGGCGGAACGGAATTTCGGCAAGTCGAAGCAATTCACGAAGCAGCGGCTTGATGCGAAGCGGCAGGCATTCTGGCAGTCTTTCGGCGATATGGTGCGGCAAGGGGCTTTGAAGGATTCGGTAGCGGAAGCCGCGGCCGCGGCGGAACAAGTTGTTACGGACACAACGGAGCAAACCGAGACCTATACAAGCAGCGAAACAACAAACACAAGCGCAAACACAAACACAAACACAAGTGCAAACACAAGTGCAAACACAAGTGCAAACACAAGTG
>NZ_NMOK02000043.1:22679-34567 GCF_003399985.2 Paenibacillus sp. ATY16
ACACAAGTGCAAACACAAGTGCAAACACAAGCACAAGCGAGAGCAGAGAAAGGGTGGGGGCTATATGACGATTTTGGTGACGGGAGCTGCCGGATTTATCGGCTTCCATTTGAGCGCGAGATTGCTGAAGGAAGGCAAACGCGTCGTAGGGCTGGACAATTTCAACGACTATTACGATGTGCAGCTGAAGCGGGACCGCTGGTCGCAGCTGGTCGCTTCGCCGTCCTTCAAGGGAGCCGAGCAGGATTTGGCGGATTACGAAGGTCTGCTGGCGTTAATCCGGGAGGAAGGCGTTACGACGATCGTCCATTTGGCGGCTCAGGCGGGCGTGCGTTACAGCCTCACGAATCCTTTTGCTTATCTGGAAACGAACCTGCAGGGCTTCGGCCATGTGCTGGAGGCTTCGCGCCAGGCGGGCATCAAGCATCTGGTCTACGCTTCCTCCAGCTCCGTGTATGGCGCCAACGTCAGCATGCCGTTTTCAGTCAGCGACAATGTCGACCATCCGGTCAGCTTGTATGCGGCAACGAAGAAATCCAACGAGCTGATGGCGCATGCCTACAGCCATTTATATAACCTGCCTACGACGGGACTCCGGTTCTTCACCGTATACGGCCCATGGGGCCGCCCGGATATGGCGTACTTCAGCTTTACGCAGAAAATTATGGCCGGACAGCCGATTCAGGTGTTTAACGAAGGCAAAATGCAACGCGATTTCACGTATATCGACGACATCGTGGAAGGCATTTACCGTCTGCTCGACCGCGCGCCGCAGCCAAACGCGGAGTGGGATCGCGTCGATCCGGATCCGGGCACGAGCTATGCGCCTTACAAGGTGTACAACATCGGCAACAACAAGCCGGTTGAGCTGATGGCGTTCATCAACACGATCGAGGATAAGCTGGGGCGCAAAGCGGTTATGGAGTTCAAGCCGATGCAGCCGGGCGACGTAACCGCAACTTACGCGGACATCGACGGATTGATGGCGGATGTGGATTTCCGTCCGGAGACAACGATTGAGGAAGGCATCGGACGTTTTGCCGAGTGGTACAAGTCGTACTACGGCGCCCAAGCAGATCTGCAGACGGCGGTAAAGGCGGCGGGACAATGAATCGAAAAATAGCCCATATCTGCACCTCCGGCATCAGCCACAAAATTATGGGCGACAAGCTTCGGCTGCTTCAGCAGCAGGAAGGCGTAGAGGTAACCTTCATCTCCTCTCCAGAGGGTGTAGATGCGGAGCTGATGAAGGAAAAAGCCTACCCGTTCGAATGGAAGCTGCTGCCGATGGCGCGCTCCATTCAACCGGTTGCCGACCTGCGTTCGATCCTTGCGATGTACAAGCTGTTCCGCCGGGAGCGGTATGACATTGTGCATACCCACACGGCCAAGGCCGGACTCATCGGACGGATTGCGGCGAAGCTGGCAAGGGTTCCGGTGGTTATTCATACGAGCCACGGGCTGCCGTTCTATGAAGGGCAGCCGAAGAAGACGTATTGGTTATACAAAATGCTGGAGAAGTTCGGCGCGTTATGCAGCGATGCGATAGCGTCGCAGAACGAGGAGGATGCCGGCGTGCTTCGCAAGCTGGCGCCTTGGCGGCCGGTGTTTGTGGAAGGCAACGGCGTAGACCTTAAGCATTTGGACGATCTGGCCGGCGCAGTAACGCCGGAGCAGACGGCGGCGCTTCGCAGGAAGCATGGCATCGATCGGGAGGAAAAGGTGCTGTTTATGGCGGCGCGTTTTGAACCGGTCAAGGATCATAGCCTGCTGCTAGACGCTTTATCGGAGCTCAAACGGGTTGGTGCGCTGAATTGGGTAACGGTATTGGCCGGACAAGGTCCGCTGGAGGCGGAGATTAAGCTTCAGGCGGAAATGAGCGGCCTAGAGGATGATGTGCTGTTCGTCGGACAGCAGTCCTCCATTATTCCTTGGCTGGTCATGGCCGATGCCGTAACGCTGACCTCGGAAAAAGAAGGCATCCCGCGCTCCTTGATGGAGGCGATGGCGCTCAGCAAGCCGGTTGTTGCCACGAAAGTGCTGGGCACGCGAGAGCTGGTTGCACATGCCGAGACCGGATTGCTCGTCCCTTACCGGGATTCGATGCAGCTGGGCGAAGCGCTTGCGGCGATGATGAACACGCCGGAAGCAAGGAAGCGGATGGGCGATGCGGGACGCCGCCGGATTGAGGCAGCGTTTACGGAAGCACGGGTTGTCGAACGTCTGATGCGGCTGTATCGCAGTACGAAGGCTCAAGTGGATCGGAGACGCGGACTTGGAGCCAGGCTGAATGCCTTTGGCAAGCGGCTGTTCGATCTGGTCGCCAGCGTACCGGCTGCGCTTCTGCTGTCGCCGGTGATGCTGATCGTTGCGCTGCTGGTGAAGCTGAAGCTGGGTTCGCCGGTATTGTTCAAGCAGCAGCGTCCGGGCAGGTACGGCAATCCGTTCTATGTGCTGAAGTTCCGCACGATGCGGGATGCGTACGACCGGTTTGGTCAGCCGCTGCCGGACGAAGCGCGGCTGACGTCCTTCGGCAAGCTGCTTCGCAAGCTGAGTCTGGACGAGCTTCCGCAATTATTTAACGTGATTCGCGGGGATATGAGTCTGGTGGGGCCCCGGCCTCTGTTGATGGAATATCTCCCGCTTTATACCGAAGAGCAGGCGCATCGTCACGATGTGCGTCCGGGCATTACGGGCTGGGCGCAGGTGAACGGACGCAATGCCGTCTCCTGGGAGGACAAGTTCAAGCTTGATCTCGTTTACGTGGAGCGGCGGAGCATCTGGTTTGATTTTCGCATATTGGTACGGACTGTGGGAAAGGTGCTGAAGCGTGACGGAATTTCGAGCGCGGGTCAGGCCACCGTTCAAAAATTTACGGGAAGCAGAGAAATGGGGAATGCATCATGATTAGCGGTCATACGGAGCAATACCGGGTAATGGAGGAGCCTGCAAGACGCCCTCTCATCGTTGTGGGTATGGGTGGACATGGCCGGGTGCTGATGGATATCGCCCGCGTATCGAAGACTTACCGATTGGCGGCAGTCCTTGACGACCGCTTCTCCGGCGTCGAGCTGCGGGGCGGCCTGCCGTATGGTCCAATCGCGACGCTGAAGCATTTTCTCGCGGATGAGCCGGGCATGCACGTGGTAATCGGCATCGGCGACAATCGGACGAGACGAGCCATCGTGGAGATGCTTTCTCTGCCTGAGTCCTCATACGCAGTGCTCGTGCATCCCGCGGCGGTTGTCGCGGAGGATGCGCGAATCGGGCTTGGCGCCGTGGTGATGCCCGGCGCGGTTATTGGCCCGGGCGCCGTCGTTGGCGCGCACGCGATCATCAATTCCGGCGCGGTCGTCGAGCATGACGCGCTGGTCGGCCCGTTCGCGCATGTATCGCCGAACGCGACTATGGCCGGCGCCGCCTCCGCCGAGGAAGGCGCGCATATCGGCAGCGGCGCGGTGCTCATCCCGCGCATCCGCGTCGGCAGCTGGTCCGTGCTTGGCGCGGGCGGCGTCGCGGTCCGGGATATCCCCGGCGGCAAGACCGCCGTGGGCGTCCCGGCACGGGTCGTGCAGCCACGCCTCAGCGTGGAGAAAGCGCTGTAAGGAAGCAACAGTAAGACAGTGTAAGGCGGAAACCCGCCTTACAAGGTTGGCTTCCGCAGTGGTTCCGCTGAAAGGTCGAACACAGCCTTTCGTGTATCGCTGCGGGGGAATTTGGCTGCCGAAAGGCTGGAATACGCCTTTCACTACCATCAAGCGCTCAGCGCCAGGCCCGGTCAGCCCCTTCTGGAGCTTACCGCCCTCGCCGCTGGCGGCGCAGCAAACCAAAACCAAGCGCGCAGCGTTGCAAACGCGAGCCGCGCGCACCATATAGCCCGCCCTGACAGAGGCGGGCAGCACAAAGAGGAGCTGATCGCGACGTGAACAACAGTCGAATCTATTTATCCCCGCCGCATTTGGGAACGCGGGAGCGCGAATACGTAGACCTAGCCTTCCGCACGAACTGGATCGCGCCGCTTGGTCCCAATGTCGACCAGTTCGAGCGCGAGCTGGCCGAGAAGGTGGGAGCGAAGGGGGCAGTTGCGCTGTCCTCCGGCACCGCGGCCATCCATATGGCGCTTAAGCTGCTGGGAGTTGGACGCGGCGACCGCGTTTTCGTCTCCTCGCTTACGTTTATCGCAAGCGTGAATCCGGTATTGTACGAAGGCGGCGTGCCGGTCTTCATCGACTGCGACGCCGAGACCTGGACGATGTCGCCGCAGGCGCTCGAGCGTGCCTTCGAGGAAGCGCATCGCAACAAGCAGCTGCCTAGAGCGGTTATCGTTGTCCACTTGTACGGGCAGAACGCCGACATGGATGCCATTAACGAGATCTGCGCCAAGTACCGCGTGCCGGTCATTGAAGACGCAGCCGAATCCTTGGGCACCACGTACAAAGGCAAATCCAGCGGTACTCATGGCAAATTCGGGATTTACTCCTTTAACGGCAACAAAATCATCACCACCTCCGGCGGCGGCATGCTGGTCTCCGACGATACCGCGGCCCTGTCGAAGGCGCGCTTCTGGGCGACGCAAGCCCGCGAGCCGCAGCCGCATTACGAGCATGCTGAGCTTGGCTACAACTACCGTCTGAGCAACGTGCTCGCGGGTATCGGCCGCGGACAGCTGGAGCTGCTCGATGACCGGGTAGCCGCTAGACGAGCGGTGTTCGACCGGTACAAGCGGGCTTTCGCCGACATCGAAGGCATCAACATGATGCCGGAAGCGGAATATGGCTATGCTACCCGCTGGCTGACGACAATGACGATCGATCCCATCACTACGGGCTGCACGCCGGCCGATCTTCTGGAACGGCTCACCGAAGCGAATATCGAAGCGCGCCCGGTATGGAAGCCGATGCACCGCCAGCCGCTTTTGCAATATTACCCGTATTTCCCGCATGAGCCGGGAAGCAGCGTGTCCGACACGCTGTTCGAGCAAGGCATCTGCCTGCCGTCGGGCTCCAGTCTCACGTGGGATGAGCAAGACCGCGTCATTACCTGCATCAAACAAACCATTCAGATGAAATCGAGGAGGATGTCCCATGAAAGTGCGTAAAGCGATAATTCCAGCTGCCGGTCTCGGCACAAGATTCCTGCCTGCAACAAAAGCTCAGCCGAAGGAAATGCTGCCAATCGTGGACAAGCCGACTATCCAATACATCATTGAAGAAGCAATTGCTTCCGGCATCGAAGACATTCTGATCATCAGCGGCCGCGGCAAGCGGGCGATCGAGGATCATTTCGACAAAACGTTCGAGCTGGAGGACATGCTTGCCAAGAAGGGCAAGACGAAGGAGCTTGAGCAAATCCGCGGCATCTCCGAGATGGCGAACATTCACTACATCCGTCAAAAAGAGCCAAAAGGCCTTGGCCACGCGATCTGGTGCGCACGCAGCTTTGTGGGCAACGAGCCGTTTGCCGTCCTGCTTGGCGACGATATCGTACAGTCCGAGGAGCCTTGCCTCAGCCAGCTGATCCGCGTCCATGACCGCTATCAGTCTTCGGTGGTTGGCGTGCAGCGCGTAGCGGATGAAGATGTATCCAAATACGGCATTATCGCGCCTCGCGGATCGTCAATCGAGCCGTCGGTCTTTTTCCTGGACGGACTAGTGGAGAAGCCTTCGAAGAAAGCCGCTCCTTCCAACTATGCCATTATGGGCCGTTACATCTTGACGCCGGAGATCTTCGATATTCTCGAGCATCAATCCCCGGGCGCGGGCGACGAAATTCAGCTGACCGACGCGATCAAGAAGTTGAATGACCAGCGCAACGTGCTGGCTTACAATTTTGACGGCGTCCGTTACGACGTAGGCGACAAGTTTGGCTTTATTAAGGCACAGCTGGACTTCGCGCTTCAGCGCGATGATCTGCAGAAGGATGTGCTGGGCTACCTGCAGCAAGTATACGAGAAGCATTTTATTACGAAGGCGGCGAACTAACATGCGGAAAATTACGGTAATCGGTACGGGTTATGTCGGTCTTGTTTCGGGTACTTGCTTTGCCGAGGTAGGCAACCGGGTCATCTGCTGCGACGTGGATCAGCGCAAAATCGACCTGCTCAATAGCGGTGTCATTCCGATCTATGAGCCGGGTCTCGAAGAAATGGCGCTTCGCAACAAAAGCGAAGGCCGCCTGCTCTTCACAACCGAAGTAGGCGAAGCGATCGAGGCTTCGGACATCGTCTATATCGCGGTTGGCACGCCGATGTCGGAGACGGGCGAAGCGGATATGCGTTACGTCATGTCGGCAGCGAAGAAAATCGGCGAGCATCTGAACGGTCACAAAATCATCGTGAACAAAAGCACCGTGCCCGTTGGCACGGGCGAGCTCGTGCGCGAGGTTGTTCAGGCGAACAAGAAATACCCTTGGACAAGCTTTGACGTCGTGTCCAATCCGGAGTTCCTCCGTGAAGGCACGGCGCTGTCGGACTGCATGAACATGGACCGTGCCATTATCGGCTCGGACAACGCGGAGGCGGCGGAGCAGATCGCGCAGCTGCATGCGCCGTTTAACACGCGGATCTTCAAGACGGATCTGGAAAGCGCGGAGATGATCAAATACGCGGCGAACACGTTCCTCGCAACGAAAATCTCGTTCATCAACGCAATCGCCAACATCTGCGAGAAAGTCGGCGCCGACGTGGAAGACGTAGCCAAAGGCATGGGCATGGACAGCCGGATCGGCGAAAAATTCCTCCAGGCCGGCATCGGCTACGGCGGCTCCTGCTTCCCGAAAGATACTTACGCGTTAGCGCATATCGCGGACAAGTCGGGGTATGACTTCGAACTGCTGAAGTCGGTAATCAAAACCAACCATCGCCAGCGCTTTGTCGTCATGGACAAGCTTCGCGAGACGCTTGGCGGACTTGCGGGCAAGCAGATTGCCGTGCTAGGCCTGGCATTCAAGCCTAACACGGACGACATGCGCGAAGCGCCGTCCTTAAGCATTATTCCGGAGCTGCTGAAGCAAGGCGCGGTTGTTCGCGCGTTTGATCCGATTGCAGCCGAAGCGGCTAAAAAACAGCTGCCAGCGGAGGTCGCTTATCTGGAGTCGGCGGAGCTTGCGGCAGCAGGCTGCGATGCCTGCGTGATTTTGACCGAATGGAATGAAGTGCTGACGATGGATCTGGCAAAGGTTCGCGACCGGATGAAGCAGCCAATTATGATTGACGGACGAAACAGCTTTGATCCGAAGGTCATGGAGCAGCACGGTTTTGTCTACTACTCGGTAGGACGCCGTCCGGTGAATCGCCTTGAAGCGGAACGCAAATCCGTGAATTTGTAAGAGGGAAGTGACTGCAAATCCTGATCTCGAAAGGGGGTGAGCACTTGAAAGAAGGTCCGCTTCGGCCGGGCGGATGTGAAGTGCGGATTTACCTTATAAAACGAAATTGCAGGAAATGCAGGAGGAGGAAGGTATGAAAAAGAAATTCCGGGCACTGATAACGCTGGCTGCTACGGCATTGCTTGTGCCGGCGCTTATCGTTAACGCGTCGAGCGCAGCAGCCGCATCCAAAACAACAGCTGCCGTTACAACAGGATCGTCATTGTCGAGCTTTTTCTCGCAATCGACGTTCCAGCCGCTTGCCAATACGTTCATTCAGAAGGTGATTCAGAACTTTGCGCAAGAAGTGCAAAAGGTTGTTGAGAGCGTTCAGAACGACAAAGGCAACAACGGTAATGGCAAAGGCAACAACGGCAATGGCAATGGCAACAACGGCAATAACGGTAATGGCAATGGCAACAACGGCAACAATGGTAACCAAGGCAACAACGGTAATCATGGCAACAACGGCAATAACGGCAATAACGGTAATGGCAATGGCAACAACGGCAACAATGGTAACCAAGGCAACAATGGTAACCATGGCAATAACGGCAACAACGGTAATGGCAACGGCAACAACGGCAATAATGGCAACAACGAGAAAAAAATCCAACAGGTGTACAATGACACTTCGGCGAAGCTGTTCCAGCTGCGCAACCAGTGCCAGGCCGGCCTGACGGACATCGCCGTGGAGTTCACGACGTTAACGTCTACGCATGAGAAGACGGAATTGTACAAAACCGGTACAGCCGCATTCAGCGCCTGCACAGCTCAGTACAAAACAGTCATGAACGATGCGAGCGCGCAAATCGTTGCTCTTGGCGGCGAGCCTTCGATCCTTGAACCGATGCAAAAACGGTACGAGGAAGAAATCATCGCAGGCCGTGCACAGCTTAACGCGATTGTAAACAAATAATATTTTGGCCGACAAGAAGAACCGCGTAATGGAGGGGAGCCTCTATTGCGCGGTTTTTTCTATCCTGTTTTCGGATTATAATAGGGTACGGAAACGGAGGTTGTCATCATGATTATCAGAGAGCTTGAGGAGAAAGACAACGCAGCTATTGAACGCGTAATCAGAGAATGCCTGATCGAATTTGGAGGCAATCGGGAAGGGCTGGCCTGGGCTGACGATAGCCTGAGCCATCTGTCCGACTATTATAATCGCGATGGCCGGGCCTATTGGGTTATCGAGCAGGATGGCGAGGTTGTTGGCGGCTGCGGAATCGCGCCGTTTGCCGACTCGAAAGAAGTATGCGAGCTGCAGAAAATGTATCTTTTCCCGGCGGTGCGCGGAACGGGGGTGGCGGCAAAGCTGCTCGATACGGCGATAGCTTTCGCCCGGCTTCATTATAAACAGTGCTATCTCGAAACGCTGCAAAACATGCATGCCGCTAACCGCTTCTACGCCAAGCATGGCTTCGAGTCGCTGGCTGCGCCGCTTGCCGGATCGGAGCATTTCGCGTGCGACGCCTGGTATATCAAAGGTTTGGAGAGTGTTTGAATGATGTCTCTCAACATTCAATTCGTCCCCGTAGAACCGGCTGATCTCGATATCATTCAGGACATTGTGAACTCGAATGCCGCTTACAATCTAATGGAGAACGGCCGTCGGGAACGCACCCGCCAAGAACTCCTCGAGGAGCTTTCCCCGCACCAGCACAGTCTGCTGATTCGGCTGGACGGACGTGCTATCGGTCTGCTGCAGTATTTGGACCGGAACCCGAAAGACGGCTATCCATGGCTCGGTCTGCTTATGATACACGAAGAGCTGAAAGGGAAGGGCTACGGTAAAGCGGCTTACGCTGCCTTTGCGCAGAGACTCAGACAGGAAGGGAAGCAATCCGTACGAATCGGCGTTATTCCGGAGAACGAACCCGCCAAACGTTTTTGGAGCTCCTTGGGCTTTCAATATTATGCGACCAAAATGGCCAACATCGGCATAGAGGTGGAATGTTACGAGAAGGCTTTATGAGTGCAGCAGGCGGATACCGTCTGCTTTTTTGTTTTATTTGGAAACTTTTAGGTGCGGCAAGCGTCCTAAGTATGGGAGGTGGGGATACGGGAGGCAAGTACATCAAAACCGTCGTAACCCATGAACAAGGTTATAAGTCGAACGTACTGGATACGAAGGATGGATTTCGTCGAACGGAAGAGCTTCATGAGCCGTCAACGATTCTGATTCCCGACGAAGACGCCGAGAACTTCCGGGGAGACCAATTGTCAAGTGACGAGCTTGGGCAATTAAAAAAGCACGTACAGTCTTTTATGAAGCTGGTTGATTAAGCAGGCGAATTCGTCTGCTTATTTTATTTTGGGCAAAACCGCTTGCTCCTCCCGGGAGTCTAATAAATAGATGCATAATGGCAGGGGAGGAAGCGTGTGGGAAACGAATTACTGGTGGCCGCAGCGAAACGTGGCGACGATGCTGCCTTTTATAGTCTCATAACGCAGCACAAAGAGAAGATGTACCGGATTGCTTATTCGTATTTGAAAAACGAAGCCGATGCCTTAGAAGCCGTGCAGGAAGCGACCTGCCGCGCGTATATGCGGATTCGCAAGCTGAAGGAGCCGGAGTTTTTCGGCAGCTGGCTAATCCGGATTCTGATGAATTATTGCGCGGACGAAGCGAAGCGGAAGGCACGAAGAGCGGACGGACAGCAAGCCGCTGCCGCTGCGATTGATCCGCATGCAACCAGCGGTGAGTCGGCCCTTCTGGAGCGGGTTATGCTCGAGTCGGCGGTGGAGCAGCTGGATGCGAACTATCAGAAAGTGATTCAGTTGAAGTATTATCACGATCTGACCATTACGGAGATTGCAAGAACGCTGCAGAAGCCCGAAGGCACGATAAAAACCTGGCTGCATAAAGCGCTAGGCGGGTTGCGGCAGCGGTTGGGGAAGGAGGGGGAGCCGAATGAATGAGTATCGGGATGAACAAGCGCGCGAGCTTCCTGAGCTGGAAGCGATGAAGGACTATATGGAGGACATTCCTATCCCGTTCGGGATTGACGCGACAATATGGAGCGGCATAAAGGCCGGTCGGCAGCGCAGAAGGCGAAGGGTATTTTCCAGAATGGCTGCTTATACCGCTTGTCTCTTGCTTGTCGTATCGGTCGCTTCCGTCCGCTTCTCTCCTGAAGTAGCCGCGTATGTGGGGGAGATACCGGGCCTCAAGCCGCTGGTCGAGCTCATTCATTATGATAAAGGCCTTGAGCTGGCAATAGACAATGATTTTATGCAGCCAGTGGCCCTCTCGGAAAAGCAGGACGGAATTAAAATGACGATTGACGGCATTATCGCCGACGAATCGAGAATCATTGTGTTCTATACGCTGGAGAACGTGGATGGGCAGAAGAGTGTCGTACATTTTCAAGGAGTTAGGTTAACTAATGTTAAGAATATGTCTAGTTCGTACGGTTCCGCTGCATTTGAAGAAGATTGGCAGATCAGGCAAGAAACGATAGAATTTCAGCCAGAAGACGGAACTCGTTTACCTGATACTTTGGAGCTTGAGATGAAGTTCAATAAAGTTAGCGAAGCTGCAACAACGGACACGGTGTGGCATTTTTCTATTCCGGTAGATAAAGCGAAGTTCGAGGGGCTAAAGGAGACCTATGATTTGAACCAGACTGTCACGGTTGAAGGTCAGAGGATCACCTTCGGGACGATGACAGTCTACCCGACAAGAATCGGGGTTGAAGTAAATTATGATCCGGCTAATACGAAGAAGCTGTTTTACTTTGATGATCTCCGGCTTGTAGATGAAAGAGGTGAGGAGTTCGGTTCAATAATGAATGGCGTATCCGGGTCCACCTTGGACGAGAACAGGCAAGTGCTTTACTTCCAAAGCAACTATTTCAAGAAGCCCAAACATCTCTATTTGCGTGCAAGCAGTATCCGGGCCCTGGATAAGGCTAAGCGCGAGGTAAATGTTGACTTGGAGCAGAAGAAACTGACTACCCGGCCGGATAGTCAGCTCACATTGAAAGACATTGGCAACAGTGCAGATGACGGCCAAGGTATTCTTATTTTTGAGCTGAAAAACGACAACCCGCTTGATCAGGACCGAATGTACAGTCTGTTTGAAAGTAAGTATAAGGATGCATCGGGAAAATCCTTCGAGTCCCATATGACGGGTTCCTCCGGCAATGGTTCAGATACTGAGTACGAGTATTACATTCCGAAGGAGAAATACCAAAGCCCGCTTACGCTATTCATTCAGGATTACCCGACCCGGATTCACGGGGACATTGATATCAAAATTAAATAAGATGAAACGACCGATGCGAGTGAACGCCACTGACCTTCACTTCTGAGTGAGGGCATATCTTTTTACCGTACGTTGGATCTACTCCAGTGAAATCAGGTTGAATGTGCGACTAGAGAGAGCTACGATGGATTTGCTCCAGTAAAAGGGGGAGTGAATGGTCTTCTGTCAATTAAGTAGACACTTATTTATGAAACTTGGAGCTGCTGGTAGTACAGTTTTTCGAATGAAACTGGGGATTTGTAGCCAAGCG
>NZ_NMOK02000044.1:0-23681 GCF_003399985.2 Paenibacillus sp. ATY16
GTCCTGAGCCAGGATCAAACTCTCCATTAAAGAGTTTTCTCGATCGATCGAATCGATCAGGAAAATCTCAGATGTTTGACTTGCTCAAACTTTGTTTTATCGCTTTTCCGTTATTTCTAACGGGGCAGTTTCGCTCGTTGTTCAGTTTTCAAAGAACAATTTGTTTTTCGCAACAACGTTTCATATCTTATCACGTTGTTATTTTTGGTGTCAAGCTTTTCTTTCATCATTTTGTATTTCTACTAAATTGATAATCGTTAGCTTTTCTTCCAAGCCGTTTGTCTCTCGCGGCCGGAGTTATAATATAGCATGAATAGATTTTAGATTTCAACAGGTAATAATTTACTTCTAAATGAAATGCTTTTGCGCAAGCATAGCAACCCGTATTCGTATTTTTGCTCAACCTTTGATATAAATGTGTGCGTCATTCAAAAAAAACAGCAGCCCGTCATTACAAGCTGCTTCAAGTTAGATCCTTTAAGTTAAGTTTCTAAAGGGATGCTTCACTCTTTTCGATTTTTGATTTCTCGTCGGCTATCTATGATAACCTGTACGTTCAAGCTTCCCGCTTCATCAGTTCTCTATAACTTGCTGATCCCACGCTTCCCTCCCCTTCACTTCTTGAATAAACTCGATTTCTTCGCCATCGAACCCAATTACATAAGCGAAGTACATGTAGACCGGCTCTGGCTTCGCTTCCAAAATATCCGCAAACGTAGGCGGCAGTTTAGGCTTCCCTCCTGCGGCAATCGCCCGATCGTAACTCTCGCGAATGTTATCCGTCCACAATGCAACGTGAAGCCAACGGCCGCATGACGGCGTATCCTCAGCCCCTCCCTCGGACACCTCGATGCAAGAACCGTCGCCCATGTCCATCATATAGACGCGCTTATCTGTCCCCCATGTATGCTTTACAGTGAAGCCAAGACCCTCCTCGTAAAATTTGACGGTCTGCTCGAAGTGACAGGAGGTCATTCCAACATGATGCAGGCTGGGATGTTTATGTTTCATATAAAAGCCACCCTTTCGCAATTAAGTCGCTTCTCTTAACTGACTTATTAGGCTCTTCAAATCTTGCTCCGCAACGGCGAGCTTGCTCCCTCTCGTACGTGATTCATTCTCGATCGCCAGCCACTCGCAGCCTCCCGCTTTGCATCTCTGCAGAATTAACGGCCAGTCATTAAGGTCGCCATCGGCTGCGATAGCAGCTTCGGTACCTTGTTTAGAATCAAGTGGCTTACAGTGCACAACCCGAAGCCGGCCGGCTGTTTCATTAAGCGCGATAACGGGATCGCCAGCCCCTTCCAGACAATTGCCGGTGTCGAGCTCTAAGAACACCGAAGGCTTCGTATGCTCGATAAGAATATTCCATGGAGTTATGCCGTCAAAGCTGTCATGGAACTCATGCGCATGCGTATGATAGCCAAGCCGCATCCCTTCCATTTCTAATCGGTCCGCAAGCTCATTCATTTGCTCCGCGTAACGAAGCCAGGTCGCCGCATGGTTGTCTTCCGGCATATGCCCTACGTTCCAAGGGCCTCCGAGACATGGAATAATGATGTTCGGATTGCCGAGCTCTGCATGATAGCGAATCGTGTTCTCCAGTGTGTCAAGCTGCAGCAGCCTCCACTCCACATGCCAACCGCATAACTCCAGTCCATGCTTTGTGAGGAGTTCCTTAACCACGGAAGCAGGCCATAAAGTCTCTCCGTACATTTCAAGACCTTCGTAGCCCATCTCACGAACTGCGCCCAGCGTAGCATCCAAATCCCGCTTCATCTCCTCGTAGACCGTATACATCGCCAGTGCAAACTTCATTTCCATCTCCTCCATCCCTTTCCGTCATCATCGGCTATCCCTATAAACGGTGGATAATGGCTGATGCGGCGTCCGCGTCGAGCAGTACTTCACAATTCGGATGAAGCTGAACAATGGATGCCGGCATATCCGAATTAACAGGCCCAAACAGCGCCTGCTCAATAATGTCAGCCTTATGCTTTCCTTTTGCGACAAGTACGAGATGACGAGTATGCATAATGTTTTTAATACCGAGCGTCAATCCGCCCAGCGGATGCTCTGGGCCGACGCCCGTTTCTTTGCGGACGCGCGCTTCGAAGATCGGGTCCATCGGCGATACCCAGGTCGTGCTCTCGAACGGGGTTCCCGGTTGATTAATGCCAACATGGCCATTGAAGCCGATTCCGAGCATTTGCAGGTCGACGCCCCCGCGAGAGGCAAGAGCGTCCTCGAACAAACGGCATTCCCGTTCAAAATCGTCAGACATCGTAGGCGGCATAATGAAGTTTTCCTCTGGAATGCCAAGATTTTTAACAAGCTGCTCATAGATCATCGAATAGCAGCTGCCTGAATAACTCCGATCGAGGTTAGTCAACTCGTCGACGTTGAATATAGTGACGCGGGATACATCAAACGGATACTTCTCGTATAGCTCCGATACGACGGCATGCATACCTCCTGTCGTCTGCCCTGTGGATAAACCAATTACCGCTTCAGGTTTCTTCAGCATCTGCGTTACAATTCGCCAAGCGGCGGCGATATCGAACGCTCTTTCGTCCTTCTCAACCGTAATTTTCATGCTTATCTCTCCAATTGTTTATTGTTATAAGATCTTCTACATCGATCTCCAATCAAAAATCGTACACGTCTTCGTATAAGTCTTGTTTACAAGTGACTGATAAGCATCGTCACAGCGCGCTGGATCGACCAGCTCATAAATGCCGTCCACCTTTAGAGCGCCGTTTTTGATCCACTCCATACCAACCGCAAAATTGCCATAGTTGCTGCCAGGCATAAATTCAGACGAATGCCGCGGAATGCTCCATTCCCAGCCGGAAGTCATTGTAATAAATCCGTAAAACACTTTCAGAAATATGTCATGCGCCCATGTATCGGTACCCCTGTACCAAGGAACGCCAATCAACGACAGTTCCCCTCCCTTGCGAAGCACGTCCAGTGCGTCAAGCGCTGCTTGCTCCGCACCGGAGCATTCCATAGCCAGACCGAACCTGCCTGCTGCTTGGCAATCCTTAATTGAAGCGTACACATGGAGCAACCCGCACTCGCGTGCGATCTGCCTCCTTTTCTCGCCAGGATCGACAGCATATACGGTATAACCGCAATGCTTCATCATCTGTGCGCACATCAGCCCAACGATGCCAAGCCCCGTCACCAACACGGGTTCAACCGGTTTGATCTGTGTCTTCAGCATAGCCGTCATCGACACAGCCGGGATGCGACATAGTACGGCCTCCTCGGGCAGCATACCCTCCAGCATCGGAACAATGTCATCCTCGGAGACAAAATTGTATAAACGATGCGGAGCGCTCGCAAATACGATATCTCCGGGTTTCGCGTGCTTCACCTTGCTTCCCGTGTCAATCACTTGCATGACTACGGCATAACCAATCTCCATCGGGTAGCGACTGCCGCCGAAATAATCCATATACCCTCCGCGCTCGGAGCCCGAAGAGATCAGCGACACTAACGTTTTACCGAAAATTTCTGTTTCGTCCAAAGACCGTTCCTGAAAAGTCTCCTGAACTAAAGCAGCCTTTCCTTGCTTCACGAACTGTACGCTGGCATTCTCGTAAACGTTCAAGCTGCAGATTCCTCCATTTCAAGCGAAGTGTCAGTTCCCATCTCCGTTGCTCATACTATAAATAGGGCTGTCCCCTCGTCATCACAAGGGGCAGCCTTTTTACTAGTTCGTTGTTGCCCAGTTTGAAGCATTTTTGAGCAGTTGAATCATCTGCGGATTGCCAAGCGCTTCCTCGGTATGGCCTGGAGTAAGTCCAACAACCTTCCCTTTCCCAAAGGAATGCGCCCACCCTCCTGCCGCCGTAACCGCCTCCGATGTACTGAGCATCAGCATATCGGTGCGCCCAATATTAACCTGGCAGTAATAATGCTCATCCATTACCGTAAACGGTTCAACGCCATCCAATATAGGATGAGTCACATTACGGATCGGCACATTTTCCACCTGAACATGATTATGGGAATGGCCGATGAACCGCCCGGAGTTTAGAGTCTTATAGAATGGACTGTCTTCTTCAATTAGCACAAGACCAGCGTGCACGAACAAGATACCCATGCCATCTTTCACGCGCGAAATGACCCGCTCTTGCTCATCATAGGTTATATCCCCTTCACCGTCCGGTCGACCTACCGTAAACATAACAAATAGATCAACCGAATCGCTAGATTCGATTACATCGCGCAGACGATTGCTCAACACGACATTCCAAACCTCGCGATCAAACACTTTTTCCATTTGAGGATCGATCAATTCCTTGGGATGGTACATGTCATCGCGAATGATGCATACCGTTTTTTTCACTGCCGCTTCCCCTCTCACACTGATTGTTGAATATCCGTTACGCTTTGTTCAGCTTCTTCAGGTTTTCCTCATATTTCGTCTGCATGTAAGTTCGCACCTTGTCATACCCCAGATTGTCGCGGTCTTTGAGAAACTTATTGTAGAGCTGGTCAAAGTCCTCATCGCTTTTCGACATAAGCAGCTTCGGCAGCGTTTTGCCCCATAGCTGCTGGATTTTGGTCCAGATCACGCCTTCCGGTGAAGTACCGCCCGGCGTCAGCTGCGTAAACTCAGAGAAGTTATACGTCTTTCCTTTCGTCCACTGGCCAGTAGACAAATAAGGCTCTTGCGTAGGCGGCGCCCACCCCAGCCACATGTTCGTGTCCATCATCATCCAATACGTATATTCCGCGCCGTATTTGGCCCCGTCCGTCGCCGTCAGATAACTTTCGAGGAACTGGTCCTTGCCGTCGATCGTATCGTAGGTAACGCCTTTTTCGCCCAGACAGAAATCCTTTTGTCCCTCTTCACTGATCATATAGCTCATAAACTCGATAGCGCGTTTTTTATCTTTTACATTTTTCGAAATGAGCGTAATCGTCCAGCCGGAGATGCCTGGACCGGACAATGTCGGCTGATCGAGATTGGCGTTAGCCGGACCATCAATCGGGATGTAGATTTTGTCCGGATCCGTTTTGTAGACGGCAGCGTTCTGTACGCCTACGTCCGCGATCTGGTACAGCATGGCGAAGTAACGGCCTTGCACTTCCTTCTCATCCATTTGCGGTCGTTTGTCGATAAAGATGTCCTTGGAGAGTAAGCCCATTTCATTAGCCTTGCGGAATACCTTCAGCCATTTAAGATACTCCGGATCGGTCGAACGGTCATACAGCTTGCCGTCCTTCTGCTGCGGAATCGCCAGGAAGTTCTGCAGGAAATCTTCCAGCGAATAGTTGCCGTTGTCTCCAAATTCATGGAAAGCAAGCGGGATGAGCGGCTGGCCGTTTACTTCCGGGAATTTCTCCTTCGCCGCCTTCAAGGCGTTCAGGAACCCTTCCGGCGTTCTCATCTCGGGCTTGCCGAGCGCTTCGTACATATCTTTACGAACCAGGAATGTTTGGTTCGATGTATACTGCTCGCCGTATTTCTTGTAATCGCTAGGAGAAGACGATGAGTTCGGATAACCGTAAAAGTTGCCGTCTTCTTGGGTAAACCACGAGATTTTGTCCGGATCGGCAACGGTGTACAAGTACGGATCATATTCATCCGCCAGCTTATTTAATGGAAGCACAAGTCCGCTGTCGATCAGCTTCTGTACGTTCGGATCGCCAACGTCAAGCGTAATGAAATCCGGAAGATTACCGGAAGCGATCATCGTATTCATTTTTTCATTCTCATTGCCGGCCGGGACAATCAGATTCAGATCGACACCTGTTTTCTTCGTAATGTACTTCGACGTATTATCTTCGCCCCACTTGCTTGTAAACCATGAGAAATTAACATACCAGTCGAACTTGATTGGCTTCGTGTCCGTTTTCCAGCCAGGTGCGTTTGGATCGAGCTTTGTTGTCTCCACCGCCGCCGGCGGCTCCGTTCCCTTATTCGCTGTCGCAGGCTTATTGTCGTTTGCGGACGAACAAGCTGCCGTTGTGCCGAGCAGGCCGACTAGCGTCACTACCGTTAGTGCCTTACGCATTTTCCTCAAAATGATTACCCCTCTCGTATTTGTCCTTATATGGTCTTTGTTGTAAAAACCAAAGCTTGTGAATGCTCCAATCAACCTTTAATGGAACCAATCATAAAGCCTTTAACGAAATACTTTTGCAAAAACGGGTAAACGATGACGATCGGCAGTGTAGCAACGACCATCGTGGCGAGTTTTACGGACTGCGACGTCACTTTGCGGACAACATTGTCCGGCACCATCGAAGCGATTTGATTCGAGCCGGATAAGGCGACGATACGGTAGAGGAAAGTTTGAATCGGCTGAAGATTCGGATTATTCGTAAAGATGACGGCCGTGAAATAATCATTCCATTGGTACACGCCGTGGAACAGCGAGATCGTAGCAATGACGGGCATCGAGCATGGAATAATAATGCGGTAAAAGATTTTGAAGTCATTCGCCCCGTCGATTCTCGCCGCTTCCTCCAACCCTTCGGGCAATTCCCGGAAAAACGCAAGGAAAATAATCAGATCGAAAAAGCTGAACATTGCCGGGAAGATATATACCCAAAAGCTGTCGAGCAGCCCCAGGTCGCGGATCAGCAAATAATAAGGAATCAGCCCGCCGCTGAAGAAGAGTGTCACGGTGCCGATATACATATAGAGCTTTCTGCCCACCAGCTCCTTTCGGGAGAAGGCATAAGCGACCATCGCCGTGAAAAACACATGGAGCGCGGTGCCGACTACCGTCTTTGCAACCGTAATGCCCATGGCCGTCATCAGGCCTTTGTTCTGGAAGACGGTCTTGTAATTGTCGAGGCTGAATACCCTCGGAAGCCAGTAGATGCCGCCGCGCATCGCGTCCTGGCCCTCGTTGAACGAGTTTACGATAACGTACCAAATCGGATAAATCGTGAGAAAGCAAATGACCAGCATGAGCGCTATATTGCCCCAGTCAAACAGCTTTTCTGCGGTTGTTCGGTTTTTCAGCATCGGATCATCCCTTTACCTGTTATAAAAGCGAAGTATCGTTTAGCTTTTTCGTCACATAGTTCGCGGACAAGAGGAGAAGGAAGGCGATGATCGATTTGAACAAGCCAACCGCCGTGGAGTAGGAGTAACGCCCTTCCGATATCCCCACTTGATAGACGTAGGTGTCGATGACATTGCTTGCGCTTTCGTTTAGCTGGTTTTTTAGAATAAAGACCTGATCGAAGTTCGAGGAGAGAATGCCGCTTACGGCTAGAATAAATAAAATGGCAATGGTGCCTTTAATCATCGGGAGAGTTATGAGAAACATCTTCTGGAAACGGCTCGCGCCATCCATCGTGGCCGCTTCGTACAAATCCGGCGATACGCTCGCGATAGCGGCTAAATAAATAATGGCGTTCCAGCCGAGCTCCTTCCAAATGTCAGAGCTGACGATGATCGTCCAGAAGTAACCGGGTTCGGCCAGGTAGCTGATCGGTTCTTTGATAAGATGCAGGGCCATCAGTAAGTCGTTGATAATGCCGACATCCGACAACCAAGTAGTCAATATCCCGCCTAGGATGACCCAGGATAAGAAATGCGGCAGGTAGGAGATGGTTTGCACGATTTTTTTATAACGCAGCGAGCGTAATTCATTAACAAATAAAGCGAATAGAATCGGAATCGGAAATCCGATTAGAAGCTTGAGCGCGCTCATCGCCAGCGTGTTCTTAAGCACGTAGGGCAGGCTGTCATCTGTCAGGAATTCCTTAAACTGGGCTAATCCGACCCATGGCGATTCGCTGATTGACCGGGTAATGTCGTATTCCTTGAAAGCTATGATCAGACCGTACAACGGAACATAGCTGAAAATAATCATCCAGGCAATTCCGACGAGTGCCATCGCCTGCAAATATCTTTGCGCCATGAATTTCCGCGCGAGGTTGTATACTTTGCTTTTCTTATTGCGCTGCTTCTCTAGCTTGACTGACGTTGTTGCGTGAGCATCCATGCGCACCCCTCCAACAGTTGTCATCTATTAATGTTTAATGTTCGAAAGTCGTCTGCGACGTAACTGGCAGCTTGCCCCCCGCCTGAATCTCTCCGGTCAACACTTTGGCCAGCGATCTGATCGTCAGCGGTTTATTCTCGTAGCATGCGATATATCCTCGAACCTCCGGAAACACGTTCAGGTCATACGGCATACGTAGCGACACGACCGTTAACTGCACGCCTTCTCTAGCTGCCAGGGACGTCACTATACGCTGCTGTCCTTCCGAGAAAATAGCATTGTAGGTGCCAACGATGATCTGTCGATAGCCTTGGCTGTCCGACAGCACTTTAGCGATCTCCTCTTCAACCGGATTAACGGAGATGATATGCTCTATACTTGCTTCGAGCCATCCGCCGAGCAATCTGCCAAGCGTCGTTTCTTCCCCTGGCGGTTCTGCCGTTTCCGAGACGGGACGCATATTCGGCCATATGATGTAAGTTGCTTCTTCTTTGTTAAGCGGGATCTGATTATTGTTTCGTACAATCGTAATACTTCTTTCGCTGATACTTTGCGCAGCCGCCCGGTGCTCCTGGGCTCCCACCAATTGACGAATCAATCCCGGAGAAGAAGGCTGTTGCATGAATAAGCCGCGTTTTTCCTTCATATTCAGCAGCCGGACAACCGATTCGTTGATGCGGGATTCACTGATCCTGCCTTCTCTTACCGCCTTAATGACAGCCTTGAGTCCTTCAACCTGCAAATGGATCTGATGGCTGATGAGCACGAGATCAGCTCCCGCTTCAATAGCCATGACCGCACCTTCTCCGACGCCAACCCCTTGCGAGACAGCGTTCATCTCCAGGCAATCCGTCGTAATAACGCCTTCAAAGCCCAGCTCCCCGCGAAGAAGTCCTGTCAGAATCGGATGCGATAAAGTCGCTGGGATAGGCCGGGACTCATAAGCCGGGAAGATCACATGCGCCGTCATGATGGCGTCAACGCCTGACGCGATCGCCCGTTTAAATGGCGCAAGCTCCACCTCATGCAGCCGTTTCCGGTCGTGAGCAACCAATGGCAGCTCATGATGCGAATCGGTACTTGTATCGCCATGTCCAGGAAAATGCTTGACCGTAGCTGTGATGCCGGCGGTCTGATATCCCTTTACCGCTGCAGACCCCATCCTGCCGACCAGTTCCGGATTTTCGCCATAAGAACGTACACCAATAACCGGGTTGAGCGGATTGTTATTCACGTCGATACAAGGAGCGAAATTCATATTCAGCCCCATCGCTCGAAGCTCCGTTCCAGAGAAAAGGGCTGCGTTGTACACTGCCGCTTCGTCTCCCGCTGCGCCAAGCGCCATATTGCCGGGCATAAGCGTGATCCCCTGCTCAATGCCTGACACCATCCCCCCTTCTTGATCGAGCGAGATGAGCAGCGGAATAGCAGCTTCTCTTTGAAGACTAGCCGTTAATTCCGATGCCTGTTCGGGAGACAGAAGATTGCGCCGGAAGAAATTCACGCCGCCAATATGGTAATCGCGAAGGAGCTGGAGAATCGACTCGTTAGGCTTAGTGCCGTCAAAGCCGCACATAAACAATTGCCCGATCTTTTGCTCCAGACTCATACTCTTTAACCATCCATTAATCATTTCGGATTAGCCCTCCCATCGAAACGCCTTGTTTTTGAAATCCATTTCATAGAGGTCCGCAACAATCGACAGCCATTTGCCTGCATTACCCGTCCATACTTCCTTGTAAGTAGCATTGTTGAATTGCGGCCAATACGGCTGATCTTCATTGCCGAAGGTTTGAACGCCAACCGGAATCTCTCCCGTCATTTCGCCGCCCAAAACGGCATACTGCTGCGCATAACGGTAGCCCTCGCCGTACATAAGCGACTGGCCAAACGGATTTTTGCCGACGATCCAATGCAGTTGACCTTCCGCGATATCCAAGAGCTTACGGTCATTAAGGTAAAGTCCCGCGATGGAAGCCGCTTTGCCGGCGGACATGATGATCGCATTGTTGCCTTTGAACGAGAACCATACGGGAAAGCGTTTTAAATAATAGCTGTCATTCAGCTTCACGCCATTCTTCAGCTGTTCGATGTAATCTTCTTTGGCACGATGGTCGGTCAACAGATGCTGGTAGCCAAAGCTTCGCTCATCAAGATGCTCTTCCGTGTGATATACCCCGCTTGCAAGCATCGGATAAGGCAAGGTGTACACCGCCAGCGACTTTACATATTCCCCGTACAATCGGATAGCTTCCAGCCATTTTTCCGCATCAATATGCGTAGGTTGTGTCTTGTGAACGGCTGCGAGCGCCATTAGGTACAAATGCTCCCGTGCCTGATGATTGAAATGCTGCACAACCCGCTTATCCGGGTGACGATAGAAAAAACCCGCAAGTATTGTGCCGTCGTCAAGCCGGATCCCCTCTTGTTCCTGGCATTCGAGAACGTATGCAATAAATTCCGCTGCTTTTTCCGCATATCGTGTATCTCCCGTTGCTTCATATAACGTAGATGCCGCCCACGAAGCTGTCGCCATATACAGGCTTTCCGAGGTCTGATACGTGTGCTCCCAGAAGATTGGCTTCTCGTCGAAGCCATGCTGTTCGAATTGCTCCAGCGCATATTGGAAATCTTCCTGGGCGATACGGAGCAGATGCGCCGATACGCTTGGCTGCTCCATGAGCTGCCTGTGCATATACGCTTCCATTCCTGCGCAGTAGAAGTTCTCGTAAGCTTGATTGTGGACGCGAGCCTCAGCATCATCCATGTTGCCGATTCTTCCATCCGTCCAGCGGGTAATGCCGGCGCTGGTCGCTCTGTACCCGTCGCCGAAACGGGTCTTCAGCATAAAATCTAATCCCCACTCGCCCTCTTCCAGCAGCCTGAGATACAGATCTTGGTCACGCAGCTTGACCTTCTCCGCCATTTCAAACAAAGCGAATGTCACCTCAGCCGTCTGGATCAGCTGCTGCGATACATCGCCTGCGTCATGCCAGCCGCCGTTAAAGGAAATAACGGTATCCTCATGCTTAGCAATGACATCGGCATGGCAGCTGCCGTGAATTCCGGGAACAGGATAACCGCACCGTTCGCAAAATATAAAGTTCAGCGATTTCCAGATTGAGTCGTGCCACACCTCTTCCGTTTCCCCAATCGTAAAAGCGCCGGAGACGGAGCCGCCTGATTGAAGATAATAGCGGCCTGGACTATTGAAATCTGAAAAATCCAAAACGTCGAAAGAACCCAGGCTGTTGTTCAAGTTCTCGGGGGTGCCGCTGTATACAACATCTCCGGTATACACGTCCCTAAGCCGGTAAGCGTTCTCAGGAATCTGAACGGCGAGAGCCGTCTTGCTGCCCGAGCGATGATAGCCGCTGTGAGAATAGATGAACTGGCCCGGTTTCGGCAGCCAGCCTTTGGATACTTCGTGTCCTGTCACACTCTCCAGCTTCACCAGCCTTATTTGAAGAGTCATCCGGTCACCGGTCACCCGTTCCTTGCCGTTCAGGAAATAACTGATCGACAGCTCCGTAATCGCATCTCTTGGCAGCGCCTCTATATTGAGATGGATCGTATTCCATTCTCCATTGTTCAGATTCACGCCGTGAACCCCTTCGCGGTGGTAAATATCCGGAATCGGAATAAGTCCTTCGTTGCGGAATGAGATCATAACATAAGCATTCGGAACACCTGGAAAATCAGGCAACAGCTCCACTGTTATTCGATTGTAATGGTCCCAGTTCTCGCCTTGGAAGCTTGCAGCCATCCATGCTGTGCCGAAATTGACATAATCCCCGTCCGCAGGTGCGCCTTCCGGCCAATGGGGCATACGCGTCGGCGAGCTGAGAACAGCTAAACCTCCCGGCGTACAGCCTAGCTCTCCGACTCCGCGGTGCTTCCATTCCAGCATACCGGTGAATAACTGGCCAGCTTCGTATAGCAAACGCTCCTCAAGCACCGATTGGCGACTCTGTTCTTCCTCTAGGGAGTTCTCCTTACGCAATGGCAGCTGACGATGAATATAGCCGGATTGTTTGACATCCTTCATAAACGACTCCATCATTGCACCTCCTCTCTTTTACCGGTTGTCTCCCAAGCCTCCAGCCCTACCAAGGCTGCTCCAATAAGCGAGACATCCGGTGTCTTTTGCTTAGTCGTAACAATCCCATTCGTTACAAACCGCATAGTTCGGGAATTCAAATGTTGTTTAACCCTGTTCCATAAATAAGTGCTTCCTGCCAGCCCTCCGCCAATGACGATTGTGTCCGGATCGCTGACGCGAACGAGATTCATGATAAGGGAGGAAAGTGCTTTCGCAGCTGCCTCACTGACGTAGAATCCCAGCTTATCGCCTGCTTCCGCAGCCTGTAGAATCTCCTGCGCAGTTACGCGCTCGCCTTCCTTTATCTTGATTGAGGTTCCCGAATACCGTTGGTGCAGCGCCATTACCCGCTCATGCATGCCAAGCCCGGAGGCTATCCGCTCTACGCAGCCCAATCTCCCGCATCCGCATAACACATCCGAATCCGAAGCCACAACCGTATGTCCGATCTCGCCTGCGTTGAAGTGGGAACCTTTGACATGCCTCCCGTTTGTGACAAAGCCTGCGGCTATTCCGGTACCGACATTAAGGTAAATAAAATGATCGGACTCTGTCCCCCAACCAAACCTCTGTTCAGATCGCGTGGCGCAGGCGACATCATTGTCCACGCCGCAAGGCAGCCGGAACCGAGATTCCATGATTGCTTTGACATCCGTCAATTGCGATTTTCCCGGTTCAATTTCATGCCAGATGCCCCGCTTCTGATCCACCCGTCCAACAACAGCGATTCCGATGCCTAGCTGACGCTTCGCCACGAAAGGGACGGTGTGTATGTAGTCCTCAACAGCTTGAATGATTTGTTCCATAGCGGCCTCTTGAGATGTCGTGTCGCTTGGATAAAGCTTTGAACGGAGAATGTTTCCTTCGGGTGTTATCTCTCCCAATAACATTTTCGTTCCGCCAAGATCTACCGCAAGAATGGAAGATGGAATCTCTCTGTCCAAAGCTAACAACCCCTGACTTTGTATTTGGTAACGTTACCAAATTTGAACGTCACAATTTCTTTACACAGCCAATGTAACAGACTGGTAAATGACATGTCAACACTAAATTTTCCAGAAAATTTCAAGATATTTTGCACTTCAGCTGTCAAAACGATTATTAAATACGTCGGCACGATAAATGGATTTTTTCGTGGTAACGATACCAAAATTGTTCTTGCTAAATGAAAACGACTGGGTTAGAATCTATCCAAATGCCGGTTGCAAAAGGATGTGCCCCTTTGAAAAGTAAGATTACCATTACCGAAATTGCCGATAAATGCGGCGTTTCCGTATCCACCGTATCACGCGTGCTTAACAACAGCCCTTCCGTTTCGCCGAAGAAGCGCGCGCTGATTCAACAAATGATCGATGAATACAATTACACTCCCAGTGTTTTTGCAAGAGGCATGGTCAATCATAAGACGAAAAATATCGGCGTTATCCTCCCGGATATCACTAACCCTTACTTTGCCTCTTTGTTCTTGCAAATCGAAAGCTTCGCGTTAAAAAATATGTACGCAACGATTCTATTCAATACGATGTTTGCCCGCAACCCCGATAAATATGATACGCCTCTCAGTGAAGAAGACTATTTTAAGATTATTCTGGAGAAGCAAGTTGACGGCGTCCTTATTCTCGGCGGACAGATCGATAAGGATGACGTACCGGAGAACTTCATTCATGCCTTGAATCAGCTCCACAAGTCAGTGCCTGTCGTAATCGTCGGCTCCCGAATTGACGGATGCGAGTGTTTGTTCGTAGAACGCAATTCGAGGCAGGGCGTGACTTCAATCGTGAATCATTTTATCGCGCTCGGGCATGAGCGGATCGGTTTTGTCGGTGGCGAGCCAGGAATACGCATTACGTCCTCCCGCATCGAAGCTTTCAAACAAACGATGAAAGCCTATCACCGTGATGTAAATGACTCACACATCGTAACGTCGGATTATTATGCGCCTGACGGTTATTCGGCGATGAACCAACTGCTGGATCAGAATAGCGGCAAGTTGCCGACGGCTATAATAGCGATTAATGATATGGTTGCGCTTGGCGCAATCCGCGCCATGAAGGACCGTGGCCTCGAATGTCCTTCCGATATCGCTATTGCCAGCTGCGACCAATTCCCTCACAGTGATTTCAGCATCCCGCGCCTGACGTCCATGGACCTGCATAACGAGTATCTCGGCCGCATGGCGGTTATGCAGCTGATTAGCGCGATTAACGGCTCGGAAGAAGCAATCAGTATTAATCACATGCCGGAGCTAATTATTAGGGAGTCGTGCGGGGCTACACGGCGGTAATGACCGCATGCCGAGGAAGCTCTGCCTCCCCCAACGGCACGGCAGCGAAAAATGGGTAAATCGTAACGCGTCTAACCGGCGACGCATCGCTGTCATATTGCGCGTTGAACAGAACAAAGGAGCATGGCGAGATCGCCATGCCCCTTCAACCTTATCGTTATCGGTCAAGATTCTGCGAAGATATATTCCACTTCGTCGCGAGCCTGATACAATTGCCAATACCTCTCCGCGATATCGTCCGGATCGTAGAAGGTACCCTTGGATACATAACCGCCGATAGTGACGGTTCCTACATATACGTTATGGGGCTTTAACTCCTGCGCTAATGAATAGGCAAGCGAACGGACACCTGCCTTGCCGATCGACAATGAGGAATAATCTGCATTCGGATAGAGGGCCAAACCTCCGCCCGTGATTAGAATCGCCCCATCCTTCCGCTTAACGAAATCCGGCACAACTTGTTTGACGCTCGTGAGGGCGCCCACGACATTCACTTTGAATTCCTCGATCAATTGTTCCTCGTCCAAAGCGGACACTGTCGATCTGGAGATGACAGCCGCATTGTAGAGCAGGACATCCGGCGTGCCGTATTGCTCGCGAATGACCCGGAAAGCTTGGGCAACCGACTCAGATTTCGAAGCATCCGCCGAGACGGTAAACACTTCGATAGATTGGTCTCTCAGCTCTCTAGCCAGTACATCGAGCGAAGTTTGATTGCGTGCAACGAGAACGACCTTGAACGAATGAGCACCGAATTTACGTGCGACAGCTGCGCTAACACCCGGACCAGCACCTATAATCACTAGAAGGGATTTACTCATACGAAACACTCCTCTGCGTTTAAGTTTTACGATTATAACTCTTAACTCTCAAAACGGGATAGGCGAAACGGAGAGATATCCCATGAGGTTCTCCCGTTGAGAGCCAAGTCTGCCAAGACCTCGCCGACCGCGCTGGCGAACTTGAAACCGTGGCCCGAGAAGCCGCCGGCAATGACAACGTTCTTGTAAAGCGGATGGTGATCGATGATAAAGTCTTCGTCCGGCGTCAATTCGTACTTGCATACCGCGCCGCGAAGCAGCTTGCCTGCCGCGCCAGGCAAATAAGTGTCCAATGCTTGCCGAAGATCCTCTTCGTCTTCCGGATAGGCTCCGAACGGAGCTAGCGGTTTGCCCGGCTCCCACGGAAAGCCGCCATCGTGGCGCCCGATCTTAACGCCAGCGCCGTCTATGCTCGGGAATCCGTAGAAGCCGCCGTTCTTGGTGCCGATCGTAAATCCAGGAAAGACGCTGCTGTCAAACGTCGAGTCGACCGTCTCGAACCATCCGACGACTTTACGTACGGAACGAATCGGAAGGGACAGGAACGACTGAAGCATCTTGAACCAGGCACCCGCGCTTAGGATCACTCGTTCGGCCTGATAGCTTCCTCCTTTCGTATGTACTGTCACGCTTCCGTCCTTTTCGGTCCGAAGTCCCGTGACGAAGGTGTTTGCGATAAATTGAGCGCCGGCTCGTAACGCCTCTTGTTTGTAAGCCGCAACGGCTTTTTCGCTGTATAAGTATCCAGCGTACGGTTCATACATTCCGTGGAAGTTATCCGATACCTTCACGTTAGGCCATCGCTTCCGTATTTGCTCCCCGGTCAGCCATTCCACCGTCACTCCTTGGCTTTCGGCATCGTTCTGACGCTCCCGAATATCATAGACGTCCGTATCCGCTATGTTCAACACGCCAGCTCTCTCAAGCAGCTTCAGCCCGGTAGCTTCCTCCAGCTGCAGCCATTTCTCGTCGGCTCGGATAGCAAGGTTGATGTAAGCGGGGCCTCCGCTGTAAGCATGCCGAATGAGCCTTGGCTCTCCATGATGGCTCCCTTCTCCGTGCGGCGGCTCGAAAGCATCGATCAGCAGCGTTTCAGCCCCTCGACGGGCCAACTCGTACCCCGCGCTCATTCCCATCGAACCCGCGCCTACCACGATAACGTCATATTTTTTCGAAAATGGGCTCATACGTTAGCCCCTCCTTACTTCATCCCGCTTAAAGCGATGCCTTGAATGATTCGTTTCTGGAAAATCAAAAAAATCGTAATCAATGGAAGCACAGAGACGGTAGCGGCGGTCATGATCAGAATCCAGCCACTGTTGTCTTTAAGCTCACTAGAGAAATAGACCATTCCTACCGGGAGCGTGTATTTGTTCTCCGTCTGCAGCACGATGAACGGCCATATAAATTGGTTCCAGCCCGAGATGAAGCTTAGGATCGCCAGCGTCGCTAGTGCTGGCTTCATCAGCGGAAGCGCTATGGAGGAGAACACCCTCCACTCGTTCAATCCGTCGATGCGCGCCGCGTCGAGTAGTTCCGAAGGCAGCGACTCCATAAACTGGCGCATGAGGAAGATCCCAAACGCGGAGATGAGGCCAGGCAGCAGCAATCCGGCGTAAGTATCCGACAAGCCTAGCTTCGACGCGAGCAAGTACCAGGGTATGATGAGCATCTCGGTAGGGACCATCAGCGTGCTGATAATAAAAACGAAAATGACGCTCCTCCCTGGAAAAACGAATTTAGCCAGCACATATCCCACCATCGTATCGAAGACCAGTACCGACACCGTCGATACAACTGCGACGCCCGCCGTGTTCCCGATCCACAGGCCAAAAGGCGCTTTGACGAACAAATCTCCGTAGTTGCTCCAAGTGGCTGGCGACGGGATCAGGCTTAGATCAAATAAATCTTTGGGCTCCTTGAACGAGGAGGCTGCCATCCACAGGAACGGGAACAGCGTTACGGCAACTCCCGCAAACAGAAGCAGATAACGAAGAAGCAACCAAGCTCCGTTCGCGTAAGAGCGGTTAAACTGCCTGTCAACGGGTGATCGAACTTGTTTCGTGTTCGTATTCATATAGAGTTAGAGTCCTCCTCTCAGTATTCAAACTTGCGATCTAATATTTTGAGCTGCAAAAGCGTGAACGCAAGAATAATGACGAACAGAACGACTGTCGCTGCCGAAGCGCTCCCCATGTCGAAACTTTTGAACGCTAGTTTGTAGATATGATAAACGAGCGTTCGAGTCGAGTTAAGCGGACCTCCGTCCTGGGTCATGCTGACGATATGCGCGAACGACTGCAGATAGGAGATGCCGGCGATGACGGCCGAGAACAGAATAATGGGATTAAGCAGCGGCACCGTGATATATCGGAACCTGTGCCATGCGTTAGCTCCGTCTATGTGAGCGGCTTCGTGATACATCTTCGGAATGCCTTCCAATCCAGTCAAGAAGATTAACATCTGGAAGCCGACGCTCTGCCAGATCATAGACAAGGCGATGACATATGGCGCTTGGTCTGGGGATTGGAGGAACGGCTGCGCGGGAAGGCCCAGGCTTAGCAGCTGGCCGTTAATCCATCCGTTCGGCATGAGAAGCCAGCGGAATATCCAGCTAACCGCAACGATACTCGTGATATACGGGATGAAGTAAACCGTCCGGAAGAAGCCGCGCAGCCGCTTCACGTTCTGCAGCAGCAGCGCTACGAACAGCCCGGCGGCCAGCTGTCCGGGAATGCCCACAACAACATATAAGAACGTATTCTTGAGCGATTTGCGGAACGCCTCATCTTCTAACAGGCTTGAATAATTGGCCCATCCGATGAAGGGCTTCTCCGGAGAGAGAACATCCCACTCGCGGAAGCTGATGTTGAAAGAATACAAGATAGGATACAACCGGGTCAGCAGAAAATAAAGCACCGGTATGCCCAGCATCAGATAGATGAATAGGTAGCGCTGAGCACGATAGTTCAATCGCAGCGACAAAGGCTTACTCCCTTCGGCCGCACGTCGCTGTGTCGTGTTCGTGATCACTCGGTCATCCCTCCTCCTTCATAGGCAAGCAGGCGCCGGATTACCCCGGTGCCCCTCTCTTCTTACTTCTTGTCAACCTTGGCCCAATAGTCGTCATAGAGCTTCTGCGTCTTGGCGACGAGATCTTTGAACGCCTTCTCGGCGGGTACGTTGTTGAGAAGAACTTCGTTCGCCGCATCGACGAACAACGTCCTTTCTCCCGTCTCGTCGATGAAAAAGTGTGCCTTGCTGTTGTCGAGCTGTCGGATGAACGGACCAAGCTTCTCATCATTCAGGTATTTGTCCTGCGTGGCGACCTCCTTCTGAGCCGGAAGCTCGCCAACCTTATCCACCCATTGTTCCTGCACTTCTTTGCTCGTCAGAAACTTCAGAAACTTGATCGAGGCGTCAAGCTTCGCGCCGGTGACCCCGGCCGAAATCGCGTTTGCCCAATACGAGGAAGGCGCAGACTTGTTCTTATAGGACGGCAACGGTGCAATTCCGTAATTCAGGTCCGGAGCGTCCGTTGCCAAGGAGCCGAGACGGAATGATCCGTCGATGTTGATAGCGGCGTGCCCCGTCTTGAAGGCCGTAACATCGTCGGTGAAGACGCCGGTCGTTCCGACCTTGTGCTTGACCGCGAAATCGATTAGGTACTGGAACGCCTCCAGACCTGCCGGCGTGTCCGCCCACAGAATCTTGCGACGGTCCTCGCTGAGGTCCTGGCCTCCGGCTTGAGGAAGCAGCCCGTCGCGATACCAGTGGTGAAGCTGCGCTCCCGGTTCCCAAGCCAATCCTTCGACGACGAATTGCCCGTTGGAATCCTTCTCCGTCAGCTTCAAGCTGTCCTCGACCAGTTCCTCCCACGTAGCCGGGGGCTCTGCGATATTCGCTTTCGCGAATAGATCCTTGTTGTAGAACACGGCAAGCGTGCGAACGGCGGTCGGGATCGCCCAGTAAGAACCGTCGATCTTCGCGGCATCCACGAATGGGTAATACTTGCTCTCAATTTCCGCCGCCGGGAAGTCGGATTCGGGCAGCGGCTGCAGGAATCCGGAGGAGACATACTTCGGCAGCCAGCCATAGTACAGATTGATGACGTCAGGTCCTTTGCCCGCCGGAACGAGCGTCGCGACCTTCTCGTTATATTGATCGTACGGGAAGTTCGTTTGCTTGACGGTAATGCCCGGGTTCTGCTCTTCGAATTGTTTGATCAACTCGTCGATAAGCGCGACTTTGGACGGGTATTCATACTGCCAATATTCGATTGTCACCTTCTCCTGCGAATCGCCGGAGGCAGTAGTCGTTTCGGTTGGAGAAGCCGAGGCCACAGACGGAGAGGATGAAGATGAGGATGATCCGGCATTATCGGAGTTATTCCCTCCGCAGGCGGTCAGAAGCAAGGAAACGGCTGCGAGCAGGGATAACGGCTTGGCGATGTTATGGATACGGTTCATGAACGGGTCAACTCCTTGGTTTCGTTTAGGGGGACGGTCGGCTCCAATCGAAGCAGCTTTCTCGCATTGTTGCCGAAGATTGCTTCGATCTCCAGATCGGAGAAGCGAAGGTCGCGCGCAACGCGGGTTTGATCCTGCAGATAGCGGAAATTGTAACCTCTCGGGAAACCCATCGAGTCGGAGCCGTAAATAATACGCTCCGGTCCGATTAACTCGTAGGTCTTTCGGAACAACGTCTCGAACGTCAACTCGTATGGCATCCAACGAACCCATTGATTCGAACCGGAAGTGTCGACGTAGACGTTTGGACAACTCCAGCATAGATGGAGCAGCTCCTGAAAGTAGCCGCAGCCGAAGTGTGGAATGATAAACGGAATGTCGGGATACCGGCGGGCGACATTGAAAATCGGAACGCTCGCTGCCATACCGGGTAATTCGGTCATGCTTCTCGAATGATTTCGGGTAGTTGTAAAGCAAATGCCCGTGAATATCGAATACTTGAAATCCGGTTCTAAACACCGTTCCTTCCTCCTTTAGGCGATAGATCCACGACTTTCCCCTGGAGATGATACGGGCGGCGGTGCCGCTCGGTCAGCATCTGATCCAGTATCTTGAGCTTTGAGTCGATGAAGTCTCTCGTCCGTTCAGCCCACTCTTCCGCTTGTTTGCGTGCGGAAGTTTGTACCGCAAGCGCCCTCCTCAGTTCTCCGGGACTCGGTCCACCGGGAACCGAACGAATCCGGACGAAATGCTCAGGATCGAGAGCCTGCCGCAGATCTTCAGAAGTCAATGACATCGGCCTTCCGGTGATGCTCCTGGCGGCTTCGTCAAGTCCAGCTACCGTAAGCTCCTTCACGGATAGGCCGGCGGAAACCGTAGTATGTACGAATTCAGCTACGATGGCATGCGCCGTGCGGAACCCCAGTCCTTCCTTGCGCACCAGCGTATCAGCGAGCTCGGTTACGGTCGCATAACTCATCTCCGCCCTTTGACGCAAAACTTCCCTATCGACTTCAAGCGTCTCGATGATACGAGCCAGAAGCCGGTAAGCCGAGTCTAGGGTACGCAAACTTCGCCAGACGTAAGGCTGAAGATCGTCCTCGGTATCTACGATGTCTCCGAACGGCGTGTTATGAACCATGCTCAGCACAGTGTTCGCATCTCCGACGCAGCTCGACAGCAGCGACCGAAGATGCTCAACCGACACCGGATTTCGCTTCTGCGGCATGATCGAGCTAATCTGGACATAAGGCGCGGCCACCCTGATGGCTGCAAATTCTTGAGTTCCCCAGAGCAGAAGCTCCTGAACAAAGCGTCCAAGGTTCACGGCGGCTATTGACACGGATGAAGCGATCTCGAGGACGTAATCCGTCCCGCTGACCGCATCGTACGCATTCGCGATCGTCTCGTCGAAGCCAAGAAGCTGTGCGGTCCGCTCCCGGCTGATCGCAAAGCCTGTCGTCGTGAGCGCGGCAGCGCCCAAGCTGCTTCGGTTGCAGTTGGCATAGGCGGCCCGCAGACGACGGACATCCCGGGATAACGAATCCGATACCGCTGCGATATAATGCCCGACGGTTGTCGGCTGCGCTTGCTGCGTATGCGTATAGCCGATCATTATCGTCTCTGCATGTTCCTCCGCGAAATCAATGAGCCGCTCCTGCAGCTCAAGCCCGGAGGCGATGAGGGTCAGCAGCTTAGCCCTTAGGACAATGCGATAGATCGCGATTCCCATGTCGTTGCGGCTGCGGGCGAGATGCAAATGACCTGTCGTCTCTCCGCCTAAATGCTCGAGTTCATGTTCCACTTCGAAGAATAAATCCTCAAACTCGCCGGTATAATGGCCGTTCTCCAGTTTCTTCAGATCGAGATTCTGTAGTGCCTGAGCAATGTTCGCAGCGTCCTCTTCGGCGATGAGCCCCTGCTCTTCGAGCATGATGAGGTGCGCCTTGCTGACCGCGATCATCGGTCCTAACAATTCCTTCTTGGCCTGTTCGTACGCTGGTTCGAGAACCACCTCCGCGTAAGTTCTGCCAGGGAAGGTGTCTCCCTCCCCCCGTTGTCTTTGTCGCGCATCCGGCATTAGCTTCACTCCAATCTGCATGATCCTGTCTTCCAAACAAAAAAGAGACCTTCTTCCTTCAAGGGAAGAGGTCTCCAGTTATCTGGTAGAGTATAAATCCGACAATTCCAATTGTCATTATTTAATTTATCACATCGTAGCACTGAGTCTCTCAAGGTGTCAATCGCTAGCCTTATCAAAATTTCCTATTATAGAATTTGGAATATTTATATTACGTTCTATTCCCGGCGGCGATTTGCGCTGAGGGGGTCCACTTAGCAAAATATTAATCTGCCGCGTATTCCTTCTGCCTCCATGGCGGTTTCCATCTGCAGTTCCGTAATGCTCATCAGTTTTTTGCTCTCTGGCGAGTCAGGATTCTGTGCTTGCTTCTTAAGCATCTTTGACACCTCCCACACCGAGCGTAACGAAAACGCAGCAAGATAGCCAAAACGGACTAGCTCTTCATCCCCCTGCCATCCTGCTTTTCTTAGCCCGCTTATATAAGAAGAAATAAATAAATCTCGATACTCCTTAAACCGATCAACCGTTACCTGGCCCCTACTCAAGCCTAAACCCAAGAACCGTCCTAGATCTTCACCAGCCCCTGAAATACTTGCGAATTGCCAATCTATCAAAGTTAGTTTCCCTTCCCGCTGGCGTGTATCATGAAGCAGGATATTCTGCTCATAAAAATCCTGATGGGAAAATGTTTTCGGAAGCTGCTCGAGTGAAACCAGCCAATCCTTGATCCATGGTTCAAATTGATGATATTGGTCCAATATGGAAGCCACTCTTTTATCCGAGAGCAAAATCTCTCTGGTATCCGGATCAGGCTCATAGCGGTATTTTTCGCATTCATGCAGCCACGAACGCATCCAATGCCGATTTAACCAATCGAATTCCGGAAGCGGCTTTCCAAGCAGATACTCGGCTTGAATCTCGCCAAGCTTTTCCGTTACATAGCCATAATCCTCCCGCGTCCATGGTCGCACTTCCTGCCCTACATCTTCCATCCACAGCCAAATGTATCCGTTATCTTTATTGTCAATGGCATAACACTTGGGGGTTAATAAATTCGATGGGACATGCTCAAGTAAATGTGAACCATATACTAAGCTTTCTCGCCGCCAATAATTATAATGTGCAGGGTCATTCCGTTTTGGATCAGGAATAACGATTTTTAGAATAAAGGACCATGAGCGGCGTTCACCGCCATTGTTTTCGCTTGTTCCCGTTATGCGATAGACTCCGTCCGTTACGAAGTTTTTGTTTTCCTGACCAATCGATTTGCAGGTCCATTCGGTAATAACGCCAAACTCAAATCCGATACAGGCCTTAGACAGTTGAAGAAGCCGTTCCTTATCCAATTCTCCAGCTATATTTTGCACACTCATTCGAATTCTCCTATCCTATACAATCGTTTTCTTAAAGTAATAATGATTGCTACCGATAGGCGCTTCTTCAAAAACGGCAACCTGGACATAACCATGCCGGAGATAAAATAAAGGAGCTTGAAAACTGAACGTGTTTAGCTTAATAAACGTGCAGCTCTTCTCTCTAGCAATCTGCTCGATCTGATTCAACAGTTGCGCCCCGTATCCCTTGCCTCTTTGATTATCGTCAATCCACAGGATTTCGACTTCAATCCAATTCCAGCAAAGGGTGGACAACATCCCTCCAACAATGCTGCCGTTCTCGTCCTTCAACGTTAAGTTGATCTCTTCATAGCGCGAACTTAAATATTCCGGAACGTGTTTTGCGTTAAACTCGATTAGTTTTTTTCTAATGTAGGTGCTTTCTTCTTCATTTCCAAAAGAAATTGTAGTATCGAACATGGACGTTCCCCCTCATCCCATAAGTCATCCAATCAGAATGTTTGTTCGTCAAAGGTTATGCAATATCCTTTTTATGTTAAATAAAAAATATAAGGGGGTGTCCCATAAGTCATGAAAATGACG